>NZ_AEXS01000118.1:0-36254 GCF_000204455.1 Paenibacillus sp. HGF5
TTTTATATCAGCCTCTCTTCGCTATAATGGAATTCCATGTGCTTGTGAACATCGCTCTTTACAGCACGGCAGCCTCCAGCTGCACCGGCCACTCCTCCTGCTTATAAGCCATGTCCCAGAACAGATACTCCAGCTGGCAGCTCAGCATGAAATGCTCCCTCATCCGTTCCCGCTCGGCTGCCGTCGCACGCTCCGCCCATGCATCGACACGGTCGCGGAATTTGGCTGTCGCGTCTTCCCCCCGGTTTCCGTAGAAAGAAATCCAGTCGAAAAACGGATGGGAGGCATCCGGCTTCACCTCATTCAGCAGCCTGCGGCCAATCTCCAGGTACGTCCACGGGCACGGCAGCAGCACGGCCATAATCTCGCCCAAACTACCCTCATGCGCTACCGTCAGCATATGACGGATGTAATGATGCGCGGACGGAGCCAGCGGATATCCCTGAAGCTCTTCATAGGTCACACCGGCGACTGCGCAAAAATTCTGATGCGGGTGCACCTCGCTGTGCAGAATGAATGAAATCTGTTCATTAAAGGCCGCGATCTCTTCCCGGCTGGTCGATTTGGATATGGCAATTCCGTAAATCCGCATGTAGGCATTCAAATACTCAAAATCCTGCTTCACATAGTGAATCAGCTGTTCCCGCTCCAGATTCCCCTCGGCAATGCCTTTTACGAAGGGATGATCGAAGATTGCTTGAAAAATGCCTCCCGCCTCCTGACGGAGCGTTTGCGTGAAACTCATGTTTGTCCCCACCTCCAACATATTGAAGAGCAGGAAGTCCGTAAGACACGACTTTTCAAACAACGCTAAAAAGCCGCCCCGAAAACTGGAGCGGCTTCGTCAACAAGCCCAGGTGCGCCAAAAAAGCGCACCGAGACATCATATTCGAAGGCTCCACTTTCCTACGCTAGTACGAACTAGATCAGGTTCAAAGGGTCCAAGATACGCTCTTGTCTCAGCCGCCAACGGCTCCCCTAGTGGACTTCCTATTCTTTTGTTTAATACTGTACATAGGTTTGCGGGTGGTGTCAAACGTTAACAGTTTGTGGACGGAACCTCAAGCTCGAAACCTTCCTCCGACCGCGTGATTCTGATGATTTACGGTGGCGGCTGTCTTTTCGCAAGATAAAAACGCAGGCTACCCAAACTCATTCCGGAAACACTGACGCTCGGCTGTCATATATGCCCCCGCATAATGAGTGCATAAACACAATTCAAATAAATGAAATTTAAAGGGGCGAGCGTATTTATGACAAACCAACCGAAAGCGGTTAAACCCATTCCGGATGGCTACACCTCCGTGACGCCGTGGATCATCTCAAGAAACTCCGCAGCGCTGATCGAATTCCTCAAGCAGGCTTTTCGGGCCGAAGAGTTAGCCCGCGTCTATGTTGGCGATGATGTCATCGGCCATGCCGAGGTGCGAATCGGAGATGCCGTCGTCATGATGTTTGACGCGAAACCGGAATGGCCGGATAGTCCGGCATACCTCCGTTTGTATGTTGAGGATTGCGATGATGTGTATCGGCAAGCGCTCGCCGCAGGAGCGGTCTCCGTGACGGAGCCAACGAGCTTGTTCTTCGGCGACCGGGTGGGACGGGTACGGGACCCGTTCGGCAACTTATGGTGGGTACAGACACGAATGGAGGACCTCACTCCAGTCGAAATGGAACAGCGTGCCCAAGACCCGGAATACATCAAAGCGATGACCTATGTTGCAGGGGCGGAGATCGTGGTGAAGATGCCGTAAAAAAGTCGCCGTGAAGCGAGCGTTATTACTGGGAGGACATGGGTGGATTCGGTGTCCCAGGGGTATGCATGGATGGCTGCCGACCAAAACGAATGTAAAACCGCATAACTTAGAGTAGCTATGGGTTAGAGGTAGAAACCTCGGGACTCAGAGTAGATAGCTGAGAGTAGTGGTGGTCTTGGTGCTACTCCTGGTTTGGTGCGACCGTGTTCGTCTTGGTGCTACTCCTGGTTTGGTGCGACCGTGTTCGTCTTGGTACTACTGCTTTATCTTGTTACTACTGATCTTGGTGCTACTACTGGTCTTGGTGCTACTGATCGAGGACAAGCGGACAGAGGATACGTTATTTAGCTGAAAAGGCGTAATTTTTGATGGCTAACGGACACTAGATACGTTATTCATAGAATCTGACGGCAAATAGGCTCCTTATTGAGGTAATAGGCGATCCTGTGTCCGGTAGATCTGAGAATCGGGGGTTAATCAGGATAATAAGGGATCTGGTGTCCGTTACGAGTATCTTGGTGACTGCTGGTATTAATGCTACTACTGATCTTAATGCTACTACTGGTCTTGGTGCAACCGCTCGAGGGCAAGCGGACTGAGGATACGTTATTTAGCTGAATGGGGGTTATTTTCGAGACCTATCGGACACCAGAGACGTTATTCATTGAATATGACGGCAAATAGGCCGATTATTGCGGTAATAAAGGATCCTGTGTCCGGTAGACTTAAGAATCAGAGGCGATTTAGCAAAATAACGGAACTGGAGTCCGTTAACATGTTGGGGAAGCCGGAATATCCCGCAGAACTAATCTTGAGCGATTAGGCTGCCTGTGTGGCGATGCTGCTGGTACGCAGAGCTACAGAATTGACCAGAGATGCTGGCGCTGCAATCTAGACGCGAGATTGTCGGTCGCCTTGTTGCCCTAGTACCTTCATGACATAAGCTTCCACAAAATATGGAAACAGCAAAGTGAGCAACAGCACCCAAGTATCATTGCAGCAAAAAAGGAGGCCCCCTCGCAAGATCTCAGATCTTTTTTGGGGTGCCTCCTTATCCGGCTTGTTCCTAGCATCTTCCGCTATACGATGATACTAGCCTTCAGCATCCGTCTTCATTCCTTACTGAATGCCGTAAAACTCCTGCAGCTGGTCGATCAACAGGTTGGCCGCCAGGATGCCGCCCGCCGTATTCCAGATCGCGTCATCCACTTTGTGGGCTTGACCGTTCTTCACAACGTTCAGGTTCTTCCACAGCGGATCGTTGATCCATTCCTGCTCGGTTTGGTTGGCGCCGCCATCCCCTGTTTCATAAGTGAAGTAGAACAGTCTGTCGGCTTCCACCTCAGGCAGACGTTCCTTCGTGATCTCGTCCACGAAATCGTCCTTGGCGTTCTTGGTCATGTCGTTGCGGGCGATGCCGATTTTATCGAAAATAACGCCCGAGAACGTATTGGTGTGGTACACCCGCGTCTTGCCTGCCATGAAACGAACAACGGAGACGGTTTCGTCAAGCTTGCTGCCAGCCTTCTCTTTAAACTCCTGGATCCGCTTGTCGTAGGCAGCCAAAAGTTCTTCGCCTTCCGACACTTTGTTCAGTGCCTTGGCATACAGTTCAAAATTGTTCTGCCACTCGCCGCGAAGATCCTCGGCAAAAACGGTCGGCGCGATCGCCTTCAATTGCTCGTATACTTTCTCCTGACGCATCTTGTTGCCGATGATCAGGTCAGGCTGCAGACCAGCGATCAGCTCGATGTTCGGCTGGCTCTCTTCCCCGACAACGGTAACGCCTTCCATCTGGTCTTTAATATGCGGATACCATGGATCGCCCGTCCAGGATCTAACGGCACCTACCGGCTTCACGCCCAAGGCCAGAAGCGCCTCGGTTCCTTCGTTCGTGAGGACGACGACCTTTTGAGGCGTTCCTTTGATCGTTTCCGTCCCCATGGCATGCGTAACTTCATACGATTCGCTGCCGGCAGCTGCGCCGCTGTTGCCCTCTGCGGTATTCGTCGTGTCGCCGCCCGCGTTGCTTGTACCTTCTTGCGCCGGGCTTGCTCCGCACCCCGCAAGAATCACGATCATGATCAGAGCCAGCAAGCTAAACTTGAGGCCTCTTGCCCGTTTCTTTGCCATTCCTGTTCCCATTCCTATCTTAATCCCCCTTGTGTCATATCCCGCTATTTGAAAATCATTATCAATCACTGATTCAAAACTATAAAGGGTTTCGTGAAAAATATCAATATATTTGTGAGAATGATTATCAAGCTCATTGACAGATAACGTCCCTTCACCTAAAATTCATATGAACTTAATTATTCATGGACTTAAGAAAGTGAGTATATATGCGCGTATTCGGACTATTGATATCGCTATTGGCGCTGGCCGCTGCAGTCATGTGCAGCATCGCATTCGGAGTAACGAACATACCTCTTCATCAGGTATGGGAATCGTTCACTCACTTTAACGGAAGCAACGAACATCTGATTATTCTCACGGCAAGGCTTCCACGAGCGCTCATTGCCGTCGCCGTGGGGGCATGCCTTGCCGTTGCGGGTGCGCTTATGCAGGTTATCACGCGCAATCCGATTGCGTCGCCGAGCACGCTTGGCGTGAACTCCGGCGCGGCTTTCTTCATTATTCTGGCATCGGGCTGGCTGGGCATTGGCGGACTCCAGTCCCTTACCTGGGTCGCGTTGATCGGAGCTGCCGTCAGCGGCGGTATCGTATTCTTCCTCGGCAGCATCGGCAGGGACGGCATGACGCCGGTCAAAATCACCTTGGCGGGGGCTTCCATGGCCGCTTTCTTCCACTCCCTGACCCAAGGACTAATGCTCTCCGACGGCAAAATGTTTGATCAGGTGCTGGTATGGCTGGTCGGTTCGGTAGCCGGACGTGATATGAACCAGCTAACCGCCGTATGGCCGTACATGGCTGTTGGCATGCTGGCTGCGCTGCTGCTGGGACGGCATCTGAACGCCCTCTCCATGGGAGACGACATCGCCCAGAGCCTCGGGCAAAAAACCGCACTCATCAAGCTGTTAGCTGCTGCAGCCGTCATCCTGCTGGCCGGCGGCTCCGTAGCGGCGGCGGGACCCATCGCATTCGTAGGGATCATCATCCCTCATATCGTTCGGTATTTAATAGGAAATGATTATCGGTGGATACTACCTTACAGTGCGGTGTTTGGCGCACTCCTGCTGGTGACGGCCGATCTCGGCTCCAGATACATTGCCATGCCGAAGGAAGTCCCTGTCGGCGTGATGACTGCAATCATCGGGGTGCCGTTCTTCGTGTACATAGCCAGGAAAGGAAGGCGAGCACAATGAGTAAACACCGCATATTCCGTTCCCGGAACGCCAAAGTCTCGTTTATGCTGGAGCGAAGAACCCTATGGGTGTGCCTGATCCTATTCGTGCTTTGCATTGCCACCATGATTATCAGCACGGGAACCGGCAGCCAGTTTGTTTCGCCGCTGCATGTCGTCAAAGCGTTACTCGGTGACGCTCCCCCGATGGAGCAGGTCATCGTCATGCAGCTAAGGCTGCCCCGTATTATCATTGCTGTGCTGATCGGCGCGGCTCTCGCGGTGGCGGGGGCGATTCTGCAAGGCGTCATCCGCAACCCGCTTGCTTCTCCGGATGTCATCGGCATTACGGAGGGAGCATCGCTGGGGGCGGTTCTCTTCATTTTCATATTTACGGGAGCCGTATCCATCCATTGGATGCCGCTCTTCGCCATTCTCGGCGCTTTTTTCATTACCGGACTGCTGTATGTGCTTGCCTGGAAAAATGGCGTATCGCCGCTGCGACTCGTCTTGATCGGAATCGGGGTATCGGCCGCGATCAAATCGATCTCCTATATGCTGATCATCTCCGGACCGCTGCAGTTGGCGGACCGTTCGCTTACCTTCATGGCGGGCAGCATTTACGGCATGTCCTGGGATAAGGACGTAATGACCTTGCTTCCTTGGGTCGCCGTTCTTCTTCCGCTAACCTGGCTGCAAGCCAGAAATGTGAATATCCAGGCCCTGGGAGACGACGTGGCCAGCAGCACGGGCGCGCAGGTTCAGAAGCAGAGGCTGATTCTGATCGGACTCAGCGTTGCTCTGGCCGGAGCGGCCATCTCGATCGGCGGCGCCATTGCTTTTATCGGATTAATGGCACCGCATATGGCCCGCAGGCTCGTGGGACCCAACTTCGGAAGCGTGCTTCCGGTCAGCGCGCTCATCGGTGCGATTCTGCTGCTTGTCGCGGACCTGGTGGCACGGACGGCCTTTCTGCCGCGCGACGTGCCGGCAGGCGTATTCACCGCCGCGATCGGCGCGCCGTTCTTCCTCTACTTGCTTTATCGTAACCGCAATCGATTCTAGAACCGAAAGGAGCTAAAGCGTCATGAATACGCTGGAAGCAAAGGGATTGGGTCTGTCCTACGGGGGAGACTTTATATTCGAAAATCTGGATTTAACCGTGCCTATAGGTAAAATCACCGTGTTTATCGGCAGCAACGGCTGCGGCAAATCCACTTTGCTGCGCTCCATGGCCAGGCTGCTGAAGCCGCAGCGCGGCTCGGTTGTACTAAACGGGGCCGACATCGCAAGCTTGTCCACCAAGGACGTGGCGCGGAAGCTGGCCATTTTGCCTCAAGGGCCAACGGCTCCGGAAGGGCTGACGGTCATGCAGCTGGTGAAGCAAGGGCGTTATCCTTACCAGAGCTGGCTGCGCCAATGGTCGCGGGAAGATGAAGAAGCGGTCACAGCGGCTCTTGAATCCACGGGACTGACCGAGCTGGCCGATCGTACAGTTGACTCGCTGTCAGGCGGTCAGCGGCAGCGGGCCTGGATTGCGATGACGCTGGCGCAGGAAACGCCGCTCATTCTGCTGGACGAACCGACCACCTATCTGGATTTGACGCACCAGATCGAAGTGTTGGATTTGCTGTACGACTTAAACGCCAAAGAACAGCGGACCATCGTCATGGTGCTGCATGATATCAATCTGGCCTGCCGTTATGCCGACCATATCGTGGCCATCCGCGACGGGAGCATTAAGGCTGAAGGCAAACCGGGAGATATCATCAATTCCGACTTGATGCAGACCGTGTTCCAGCTCCCATGCGAAATTATTCCGGACCCGCTGTACGGCACTCCGATGTGCGTTCCGCGCGGGAAGGGCAAACGCCGACCTTCGGCTGTCCAGCCGAATGCGGCAGAACCGAATCAACCAACAACAACTCCGGCGCCCGCCCCTGAACTGGCAACGGTCTAGCATATACGAACATAACAGCCGGCTTCGTTTTCGCTTTATGCGGGAAAGCCGGCTTTTTTAATTATTTGGACCTTTGAATCTGTTGTATCTGTTGGGTCTATGTCGAGAAACAAAAGAGACACATCAAGACCTACAGAGACACATCAAGACCTACAGAGACACATCAAGACCTACAGAGACACATCAGGCCCGCAGAGACTCATCAAGGCATGTAGAGACACATCAGGCCCGCAGAGACATATCAAGGCCTACAGAGACATATCAAGGCATGTAGAGGCACAAAGAAGGCCGCCCCAAAACGTCGGGGCAGCCTTTTATATTTGTAATAAACGCTAAATACATAGGTTTCGTCTTCCATTGCACCACTTGTACACATGCTGTTCCGCTAACCATTCGGTTACCGACCGCTTATGACCATTTGCCTGCACGCGGGGTTTTATGCTTCTGTCGAAGCGGAAGTCCTCCGAACAGCTTGGACTTTTCACGCTTCCGTTGTTCCAGCAGTTTCTTTACCCCTCGCATCAACATGCGATACCTCATCTCATCCTCGTGACCGAACTTGCGCATTTCGTCAAAGTACTCGTCTGTCATCCTATCCCCCTGCTGTATAAGTCTATAGAACTAGGATATAAGACCGAACTATACAATTTCTCAACAAGAATTGGTTACACCCTAAGCCTGATAGCCCCTGCATAGCTGAGGCCCGGCAGTGTCAACGACTTGCTGCCTTCGCCGAAGTAGAGCCTGATTCTCCTCACCTCCGAGGGCTTAGAAAAAACTTGGCAATCAAGATTCACTTTTATCCGCCTGTCATCGTACTCGCTTCATTCGTTCCAATGTTGTACAGCGAGAATGTTCGTTTCGCATCGGAACGACAGGTATTATACAATAAACGAAAAAAGGGGGCGTCGCTCATGCGGAGTACATGGAAGCTGAACGGGCCGGTCTGGGCAGGCATCGCGGCGGGCATTCTTCTCGGGCTGTTCCTCAAGATCATCGAGCACGTCACCTCGCTGGAGGTCTACACGCTGCTCCTGAACGTCGATTACGTGCCTCTCTTGAAGGAACTCAAGCTCTCCGAACTTGTCGAGTTTGCGCTGCATCTCGTCATCTCTGTCCTGCTGAGCATCGCTCTAGCCATCTTTTTGAAGCAGAAGAATTGGTCCCGTGGGCGAAGCTTGTCCTGGGTTTCATTGGCCTGTTTGGCCGTAGGACTTCTCCTATATCCGACCACCGTCTTGTCTGACCGTACCCCGGAATTATCCGACCCTGCTGCCCTTCTATATTGGCTGGCCGGTCATCTGCTGTACGGCATCGCTTTGGGCTGGCTGCTGACGAAGTCACGCGGGGCCACTTCCTAGGCTGGGAAAGCTGTCTTTCGAAAACGCCGGTTTATTGATTAATGCAAATATCCGCTCCACTTGAATGGAGCGGCTTGAGTGCAATGTTTTATTTAGTACAATTTTTTAGAATTAATTTTCCAAGGCTTTCAGCTGATTAACGATAGGTAAAACCCAATACGGCAAATTAAATTCCCTATGCTTAATCCCCGAATTCTGCCTCCAGCACAATTTCTCCACTCAGTGCGCTATTATCTATCACAAGTAGATGATCAACCAGGCTCATGTATTGGAGAAGATTTTGCATAGAAGAATGATGCCGGTGCATGATATCTTCGGCAGGGATGTGGTGACCCCCATTACGTATTCTGCCGGCTACTCATTCGACATTTAGATTTGGATCACCAAGGCCTACATAAAACATGGTGACCTGGAATCATATAGGCTTAACTTGTATAAACAACTTTGGATTTGATTGGGTCCTTCAACGCAAAATGACCGCCCCCCCTTGGGGGAGCGGTCGAGCTATGAAGCCGAATGCGCAAATGCTTGTACTATTGCTATGGATCTTTCACTTTTGGCTCTTTGGCAATTAACGTCCCAAGGACAAGTCCTTATCCTCTTCGCCAGCGGGTTCCTCATCCTCGGCGAACGAATCGTCTGCGGATGCCGCTACGCCATCCATGAAATCTTGAATTTGGCCGCTGTTGCGAGTCAGCGTGGCTACCGAAACCTCGTGTTTCTTCGCGATATCGGACTTCGTTGTTGGAATGTTAAGCGATGAAGTTACTATATATTCGATCGCACTTGCATATCCACCCTGTTTGCGGTACTTCGGATTGGCTTCTCTGGAGAAGCTGTTCCAGACCATCAGGAGGCTGAACACTTGAAACAGCTGCTGCTCATCCTGCAGTTCGTAATCCCGGCAGATCTGAGGAAACACAGACTCTGCAAGCTCGCGATGCTCATCGGCGATCCAATCCATCCACCCCAGCTTGTCGTTGATCATCTGTCGCAACTGATCGACCTGTAGCTTAGGCTCTGCTGCTTTCGCACCAGGGAACTGGATGACTTTACCGTATACCGTGCGTTCATCTCTTTCAAGACAACATCTTTTGTACTTTTTCCCGCTTCCGCAGTGACATAGATCGTTTCTTCCTAGCTTTTTCATTTCCTAGCTCCTATTTGAATGATTTCTTCTATTATACATGGAAAATATGAAAATGCGCACCTCAAGCCTACAGATCCTTAAGGTATGCCGGCCTTTCGCGTCGTTACACTCTCTTACGGGGGGGCTTCCGATAAGAAGGTGCCGAGGCAAGCCAGATAGCAAAAAAGCGCGGGTTCCCTCTATGAAAGCCGCGCCCTTTCATATTATTCTATAATATCGTCATAACGCAAGTAGGATGTAACAAATTTGTTAGAACCTATAATAGACTTGTGCCATTTTTGGTAAAGATTCCATAGATAGAATCTGATCTACAGTAACCTGTTTCCGATAGATGCCCCCTGTTGGCGGTAATGAAATAACCGCCTCCCTATACGTTATAGAGAGGCGGCTGCTTGCCCATACTCGGTGAAATCCGTTTAATTTCCTTGCTCTAATATCGCTTCCAGGCGAGTGAGCAGGACCACTGTCTCGGCCCGAGTTGCCGGATTCCCCGGCCTCAGATTAGACTGGCTGTCGCCTTGGATCAATCCACGGGCAGACAGCTCCATCATGGCTTCCCTTGACCAGGCTGGCACCAGGGCATGGTCATTGTAAGCAGACAGGCTGCTGTTTCCTTCCACAGGGAGCGGGGCTCCTGCAAGCTTCATGGCACGCTGCAGCATCACGGCAAGCTCTCCTCTGGTAACCGATTGATTCGGACGAATAGTGCCATCCTTATAGCCCTTCAAGATGCCTGCTTGCATAGCATCCGAAATGGCATCCTTAGACCAATCAGGCCAATATTCACTTGTGTCGGATCTGTCGGCCTCGACAGAAGCGAACGGCCCAAACCAACGATTCAGCAGAACGACAAACTCGGCACGCGTAATATAGGCATTGGGCCGGAAGGTTTTATCTGGGTACCCGCTAATCTTAGCTGATTTAACTGCCTTCATGATAGCATCCTCAGCCCAATGTCCTTTCACGTCAGAGAACTCTAAAGTCTCTATTCTTTCTCCGTCATCCCCTCTCCCAGGCACCGGATCCTGATCTTCGATTGCCGGAGGCACCGCTGGTTTGTCCCCTTTCCCTGACTCAGAGTCCGGTTTCTTATCGGTTCCAGGAGTCGGAATGGGATTGGAACCAGAGCCCGAGTTTGACTCGGGTTCTGTGACCGTACCCGGATTCGGCCGCGGATTCGACCCTGATCCAGGATCGGGATTCGGATCAGGACCCGGGTCAACGTCCTTATCCGTAACCTTGATTACGGCACTAGTGGAATGCGTGCCATAAACGGCGTTTAGAACGGTCTGTCCTTTCCCTTTTCCTGTAATCAGCCCCTCAGTACTGATTGTCGCAATCGTCTCGTCCTCTATCGTTAACTTGCTATTCGATGTAATGTTTCTCGAATTGCCATGTTCATCCGCTGCGATAAGACTGGCTTGCAGCGAGCTGCCTATCTCCAGTTCGTATTGCTGTTTGTTGAAGGATATGCCTTGGATGAATAGCTCGAACTCAACCGTAATGGGATCCGCGAGCAGCAGACCTTCAAGTGACGATGCACTGATTGTGGCGATCCCCGGCTGATTAGATACCAAGGTGCTCTCATAGACGCCATAGGCCGACTCTGTCACCGTCGTCATCTGCCCCAAAGAAGAAGTTAACTCAATAGGGCCAAGATAATCGTCCAGATCGTTGCCATGGACATCCTTGATGTGAAGCTTGATATCTGTGGATTGCTTACCATCTGCCACCACGATTTTCGGGTTCGCCGTTAATGTGGAATAAGCTCTGTTGGGAGTCCCGGCTCTAAACGATACTTTGGCCGACACTTCAAAAGGCTTGCCATCCAAAGTCACACCAATATTAGCTATACCTGCTGTATCGGATCGAAGCTCGGCTTCATAAACGCCATAAGAGGTTTCTACCGGTTCACTGACCGTTCCAAGCGAGCTGGTGAATGCCGCCTTACCGCCGCTTCGGTTCAGCTCATTTCCGTCAGCATCCCTTAACTGCAATCTCAATACGACCGGATCGGCACTGCCAACGGCTGACATGGAGGGCGTTGCTGTCAACTCTGACTGGGCAGGGTGAGGCTCTCCGGAGAGTACGACAATTTGCGCTGCTGGAACCTCCAGGCCATTGATCCTGGCCGTTACCTGAACAGGCCCTGGAGAGTCTGCCAGCATATCAGCCGCATAACGCCCTTCTCCTACGTAACTTACAGGCCCTACTATCATCGCCCCTACAGCTTGCATATCCACGATGTCCGTACCGAAGCTGACTGGCTGTCCTTCATGGCCGGCCAGCTGAAGAGTCAACCGGTATGGCTGCCCCATAACCGGTCCGATGCCTTGTTTAGGCCAGTAAGCTTTGTCATAATGGCTGAGTGACAGTTGGGTAGGCTCTATGGCGCTGCCCATTTTATAGCCGCCTCCGAGCTGTTTTTCTCTATTACTTCCCATGCTCCAAAGTGTGCCGTTATCCAGCATGATTACCGTATGATGACCGCCGGTCTCGGCCTGCAATACTTTAGCATTACCCGGCAGCCTGGTGACTCGCCCTGGCCGCTCCTCCAACCGATCATCTCCACGGCCAAGCTGTCCTGTAATGTCCGCTGAACCCCAAATGGTATTGCCGCCCCAGGTCCACACACTGCCGTCTTCGCGAATCGCTGCGACGTGTGCAATCCCTGCCGATATATCAACAACATGGCCGAAAGCATCTCCAGATGCCTTGTCCAATACAGGCTTGGGATAATTTGAATAAGTCCCCTGGAGTGTGTCAGAGCCTAGCTGCCCATAACCGTTGACCCCCCAGCTTAATAAGGTTCCGTCCTCTTTTAAGGCCAAGGTATAATCATTACCGGTAGATACCTTCTTGATTCCATTCAGAGGATTCTTGTTCTTATCCAGCGCATGGACGGGATACGAGTGACTAACTAATGTGAGGTCCCCCAGCTGATAGGCCCCGTTATACCCCCAGCCCAGCAGCTCCCCGTTCTCCGTTACCGCCATGGTAAACCAATTTCCTGCATGAATTTGCTTAATTCCTGTCAGGAATTCGGAAGCGTTCTTCTTCACCTGGACCGGTCTCTCGACATACTCCATTTGGCGACCGTTCCCTACTGCACCTGATTGATTATCTCCCCAAGCCCACACGGTTCCGTCTTTCGCCAATGCGGCGGCATGCGTAACTCCGGCAGAAATCTGTTCAATCGGAGGCAGGCCTGCAATCGAGATTGCCGTTGGATAATAATAGGTTCCCTCGAACGGCCGCCCCAATTCATTACTTGCATTTAAGCCCCAGCCGTATACAGTTCCGTCAGCGGATAAAGCAAGCGAGTATTGTTGTGATGCCTCGACTGCTACAATGTTCGCGAGAACTTTAAGTTCACCGTTCACATTCTCATAAACTGGCTGCGCAAAGCTGGTGCTGAAATTCAAACCTTGTTTCCCATTCCCCAGCTGTCCCACCATATTCGATCCCCAGGACAAAACCGTTCCATTATCCAGCAAGGCTAACGTATGGTACCCTTTTGAGGATATCGAAACGATGTTAGTCTCTCCGGGTAAGCCTGCCTTTCCCGTATCCGCATGCCCTGTGGTACCCATCTGGCTCGCCAGCAAGAGTACGATGAGACATATGTGCCATATTTTACGTTGCAATGCGTCGACTCCCTTCTATGGATTTCATATGAATGCGACAAAAGTATACAAAACCCCGGGACCATTGCCTATTATCCAAAGTTAACAAAGGGGACAAACGAGAAAAACCGCGGCTCATCCCCTGCTCCACGGCTATGGTGCATAAACATAATGAAGTAATACATATGATCGACAGCCATCCACCCATGCCCCGACCCACACATCGTGTACCTAAGGAGAAGTACGTACAATGTACAATAAATGCTACTCTATTTCGAACGTTCCATTTCAGATCCCGAGAAGGTTTTCAGTACCGCCTGTACTCTTGAGCTGACACCTAACTTACTGTAAATCCGGTTCAAGTACACCTTCACGGTCCCCACCGTGAGTCCTAGTTCATCGGCGATGGACTGGTTGGTATCCCCCCGGCGAAGCAGGGCCAGCACTTGTGTTTCTTGGGGAGTTAGCCCATATGTACCGAAATGGTCCAGAAGATCTAGGCTTGCCAGTTTCTCCTGTCTCATCTCTTCCATCAGTTCAGCCATATAATCCTTCAATGGAGCTGTCTTCATAGCATCACCGTTAGTATTCAGCTCCTGCAGTAGTTGATACACCCAATTCCCTTCATCCATAAATGTGCGTTTATATCGATACGGCATGACAAGCGAGAGCGCCTCTTGAAGAAACAACGTAGCTACCTTTACGTTTCCGCGAGTGTATTCCGCGTAGGCCTGCAGGACGATGACAGATGCGGTAATATTAATGCTTCCAGCTTCTTCGGCTTGAATCCGGAGGGCCGCAAGCATAGTTTGCGCTTGATCGGCTCTCTGCTGATGAATGAGCAGTCGCGCCCAGGTCATGATTTCCAATGAATACTCAAGGCTTATCCGCTGCATCGACGAAAGGTTTAGCTCCTGAAAGCCAGCCTCTGCCTGGGACAACTCTCCGTCTCTAAGATCGATCTCCACCAAAAAAGCCCGCAAGGCACTGCACCATAATATATCTTCTCTTACTTCCATGATATTCAACGCATCCTGTACGATCGCCCTTGCCGAATGGTGGTTTCCTTCCTTCCGTTTGAGCCTAGCCATAGACAGTCGGATCGGAATGAACAAGCCTGGAACGTCTTTGTATCGTCTTCCTTCTAAAAGCCGATCCAGCCAGAATACGCATGCATCCAGCTCATTCTTCTCATAAAAGCCTTCTGCCATGGCTTGCATGACATATTGACACATCAAGGAATCCTCCCAGCCATGGCGTTCCAGAATCGAGACAATTTGTGTGCCTACCTGTGCCGTGGTATTCGTAAGAACGCCTTGAAGCCCGAACGGTGTATTGCGCACAAAAGGTTCCCGGTTATTGTAATTGAAATTAAAGAATATGGGATCCTCCGGCAGTCGATGTTCAATCGTCTGAGCAAACTGGAACCATTCATCAAATTGTCTGGAATTAAAAGCAAGATTGGCTTTTACAAAAAAAAGCCCGCTCAGCCATTCTAGCTGCCGCTCCATGATTGGGAGTCCATACAAACCTGCTTCCAATCGTTCAAGCAAATCCCGTGCTTGGTCACGCTTCCCTAGAAGAGAATATACAAAGATCTTCACAAACAGCAATCTGTCCGGCAAACGGATTCCTTCGGGAAACCTGTTAAGCCACAGCTGAAGAAGGTCGAATTCTCCCTTCTTGATCAGCTCCATCATATGCTGATCCACCAGAGCGGCTGCCATCTCGTAATCCTCCGCCAACAAGGCGTAATCGATCGCTTCCTCATGCCATCCTTCGCGCGCATATACCTGGCTTGCTCTCCGGTTAAGCTCAATCCATCGCTCGGGGTTCTGCTGCTTTAATAAGCTGCTCAGGAAATCGCCAAACACATGATGATAACGATGCCACCGTTCTTGGTGATCCAAGGGAATCAGAAATAGCCCTTTGGCTTTTAGCACCTCCAGCATGCCATCACATTGGGGCAGCTCGGTGACGGCAGCGCATATGTCCGCGTGAAATCGCCTCATAACCGAGGTTTCCAGCAAAAACTGCCGTAAAGGCTTGTCCAGCCCGCGCATGACTTCATGACTCAAGTAATCACTCAACTGCCTGTTACTTTGGCTAAAAGCATCAGAGCCCGGCATGCCAGCAGCTTCGTTCTGCCGCTGCGCAATAAGTGCTAATTGGAGTCCGGCTGCCCATCCTTCTGTACGTCGAACCAAGCTATTCAGCTTCTCAGGGGCGAGGGAACGCCCCAGTGTCTGTTGGCACAGAGAGCCCGCATCCTCCTCGTTGAATGCTAGCTCCTGCGCTCCTATCCGCTGCAATCTTCCGCTTAACAGCCATCTCCCCATCCCCTTGAGGGGCAGCTCCGCGCGCGAAGCGATGAACACCCTGACAGAATCGGGCAAATGCTCGATCCAATAATTCAGACTTTCATGAATTTCCTGATGGGTAATCGAATGATAATCGTCCAATACCACGTTTATAGACAGAGAGATGCCATGCATCTCCATAATAAATTGATCCAAGAAAGAATAAATCACTAGACCTGAATAAGGAACCAGCAGGGGCAGCAGGCGATTTTCGATCCCGGAAGGTAAGTAGGGCAAGAGCGAATGGATCATATAGCGCCAAAATCTCCGCAAGTCGTTATCCTGCTCATCCAAAGTTAACCAAGATGCCGGTCCGTGCTGCCCTTCATGGTGCATATACTGGACCAATGCGGTGGTCTTTCCGCTGCCGGCAGGGGCTACAATCGTGATGATCCGATACCCGCTGCCCTGATTCTCCCTCTCATCCCATACAGAACGGCTGATCCATGAATCCCGTAATGCTGGCGGCTGCAATTTAGTTCTTAGAATAACAGTCCCTACTCCCATGTGAGTCACCTCCAAGTCTTACTGTTACTATAAAATACTCTTAAGTATCTTTCCAGGTTAATCCTCAAAGTCCGGCGTTTCCCCGGAAATTAATAGGATTACCCTCTCAAAGGATCTAAACAATGCCTGCTGGCATACATACTGTGGTGAAGCTGTTGTACAACCGATCAGCATACGCAAAAAGCGGCCTTACTCTGGATCATCCAGAGTAAGGCCGCTTGGAGCTGCATCTCGACATTAACCCGTTGATTCTCGAATTAATAGCCCAGTGCGGTTTTGGCTTCCTTCCACTTCGCGTTCAGCTTGTCGAACGCAGCCTGCAGATCGTCGGCCACGATATATTCCTGGACGTAATCGCCGGTACCGATGCCAATCTGCGCCTTATTCGCGATCTCGTTAAACTTCGGATCGGTCGCTTCGCTCTCGATCAGCGTCGGATTGAACGATTGGAATTCGGCGAGCTGCGAGATGGAGGACTCCGCCGATTTGATGATCGGCATGAAGCCGGAATCTTCCACGTATCCGGATTCCTTCACGAAGAAATCAACCCACGCGGTAGCAAGCTCTTTGTTCTTGCTGTCTTTGCTGACGGCGATGAAGTAATCCGAACCGAGCGGCGCGTTGTACTTGCCGCTATTATCGTACGGGAGCGGGAAGAAGCCGATGTCCTCCGAAGCCGCGCCGGCGCCGATCACCTGCGGAATCACCCAGTTGCCCAGGAAGTACATCGCGGCTTTGCCGGAAGCCATTTCGCCTTTCGAAATCTCCCAGTTGTTTGTGTACAAGTCTTTCTCTACCCATTCCTTTTGCACGAAGGTGCGTCCGATATTCGCAAGGATGCCCCAAGCATTATCCACCTGAAACGGCGCTTCCTCGGCGACCTGCTTCGAGGCGAACTGCGGATCCCCGTTCACGTACCATGCGGAGTTATCCGCCCAGTTGCCCATCGTCCATTGGGCTCCGAAGTTCATGTACAGCGGAATGATGTCCGCCGCTTTCAGCTTCTCTGCGGCTGCGTACAGCTCATCCAGCGTGGTCGGCACTTTGTCGACGCCTGCAGCCTGGAACGCCTTCTTGTTGTATACAATGCCTTGCGTATTGACGCCGGTGGAGATTCCATAGCGTTTCCCTTCGAAGAGGGTATTGTCCGCAAAATAAACGTCCTCGAACATCGTATCCGGCAATGGCTCAAAGTACTTGCCGTACTCCGAGGTGGCAAGGCCAGTCGGAATCATCAGCACGTCGCCGGCCTCACCCGTGGTCAGACGGACCTGAATGTCCGTCGCATAGTTGGTCAAGCCTTCAAATTCAATCTCCGCCTTCGGATATTTCGCTTTGAAGGCTTCCACGTATTTGTCCAGCGTGCCGTCGTTTACCAGGTCGGTGCGGTGCGTCAGCACCTTCAGCTTGCCGCCCAGCTCCGCTTCGCCGGATGCCTCGGTCGGCTCGCTGCCGGCGTTGCCGCTCGGCGGTGCCTCGGTGCCTGCGTTATTCGTTTTATTTCCTCCGCAGGCGGCCAAAATGGATGATACGGTTAAGAGCAGAAGCAATGCCATCGTAAATCTTTTTTTCATTTCGTCTTCCCCCTGTACGTTGAATGTACTTGCGTTTCTTCGCATCTTCATGAAGCGCTTACTGATATCGCTTACATTTCAAATGATAATCGCTAACACGTTCAAAACAAATGAATTGTTTTTGTTTTTATTGTCATAAATTATGCTAACATATCATTTTCTTGTTAGTCTCGATATCACCTGCTTCTCGGCGGCCGACAGCAAAAATCGCACCGTACGTCCTAACGAACGTGCGGTGCGATGTTAACCCTATGTTTATGTTCAGCTACCTAGCGCACCGAGCCGGTACGCCCGTCCGACCCTGCATTAAACCCGGATGCCGGCCGCATAAAATGTCTTCACCGTCTCCTCGGCCAACTTGCCGTACATGCAATAATCATCGTTCAGGGACGCTTCCTCCACGCCATACAGCCGCGCCGGCCAATCCCACAGCATGTACCCCTGCATCCACTCCCGCTTGGCGCAAGCAGCGAACATCGCTTCATAATACTGCCGCTGCTCCTCCTCCGACGGGCCGCCGGGCAGCGACCAATCGTTCGGGCGGGCCGCGGAGCCCTCGCGGCTCGGACAGCCGGCTTCCATGAAGAAGAACGGCTTGTTCCATCGGCGGACCGTGCCTTCGATCCGATCCAATTGCTCCTCCCACTGGTCGATCGGATAATAGCCGCTGGAGGAGATGATATCTACCTCATCCCACCAGCCCACGCGCTCCTCTTGATATTTATCGCAATTATACGTCACCAGCCCGCCGTAGACGTTTCGTACATCCGCAATCAGGGCCCGCCACTCCGCGTCCCGCTTATCGGCCTGCACCATCTCGCAGCCCACGCACAGCATCTCGCATCGCTCTTCCTCCGCGATTTCGGCATAATGGCGAATGAACTCCCCATAGGAGCGGAACCATTCCGCCCAGCTCGGCTCACCTGGAACCTCTTCGTCGAAGAAGTTAATATGGGCCCGCCACGTTCCGTTCGCGACGTTCACGACCGGCTTCAAGCACACCTTGAGGCCCAGGCTCTTCGCCTTGCGGATAGCCCATCGCACCTCATCGTCCGTCACCGTCGGTTCTTCCCGGAACGGGATTTCCGTCGACTGCGGCGTTGCCTGCACGGCCGACAGCGCGATGGCCACCCAATTCACGTCCATGTCCGCCATGCGTTCCATGGAGAATTCCGCCTCGGGTCCCGTCCAGGAGCCCCGTACGCCGGTCCACCCCCAGGTCATGCCGCATACTTTTTCCGTCCACTTGTTTGTCGAGTTCATATATCGAGTCTCCTCTTCTTCATCGTCTCGTGTTCGTTATTTGACCGCTCCGTTCGTAACCCCCGCAAAAATGTACCGCTGCATGAACAAGAACAACACGACCGTCGGAATGAAAATAATGAGAATGCCTGCCGAAATCACGTTCAGCTGCGCCGCGTTCGGACCGATGAAGGAATAAATCGCGGTGGATACCACCTTCAGGTCTTGGCTCGGCATATACAGGTACGGCGTGTAAAAATCGTTGTAAATCGAAATGCTTTTCAGAATGACCAGGGTCGCCGTAGCCGGCGCAAGCAGCGGGAAGATGATGGAACGGTAGATTTTGAACAGGGACGCCCCTTCCAGCATGGCGCTCTCATCCAGATCCCGCGGGATGCTGTTCACGAATTGCAGATAGATGACGATCTGGAGCACGTCGGCTCCCAAGTACAGGAGAATCGGCGCAAGCATCGTGTTGTAGGCCCCCAGGCTCTGGATGACGCTGAAGGTAGCCACCTGCGTCGTGACCATAGGAATGACCTGAGCGACCAGGTACATGCCCATGATCGCTTTTTTCATCTTGAATTCGAACCGTCCGACCGCATAAGCGACCATGGTACCGAACAGGATGTTGCCGACTACCGAAATGACCAATACGATCAGGATATTGCGAAATCCGAGCCCCAAATCCCCGATGTCGATCACCCGCTTGAAGTTCTCGAAGTTAAAGAAATTGTCAGGCAAGCTGAGGCCGGATTGATAATACTCCACCTGGGTCTTGAACGCCCCCACGAAGATCGAGTAAATCGGGAAGAACACCACGAACAAAGCGACAACCAACGTGAAATAATTGAAAATCCTAAAGCCGATCGAGCCTTCCCTTTTCATGATTGCTTCTCCTCCCTGAACAGCAGCTTCCGTTGGATGACGATGAACAGCAGCACGATGATCAGCAGCACGACCGCCATCGCCGAGGCCAGCCCGAAGTTCTGATACTTGAATGCCGTATCCACCGTTTTGATGACGAAGGTCGACGTATCGTTCGCCCCGAGCAGCATCACAAACGGAATATCGAACGCTTCGAGCGCGCCCGTCAAGGTGAGGATCAGCATCAGCTCCAGCACGCCCCGGATGCTAGGCAAGGTGATGTAACGGAACTTCTGCCAGCCCGATGCCCCGTCGATGGATGCCGCTTCGTACAGGTCGCCCGGTATCGACTGCAGAGCCCCGATAAAGATGACCATGTTCAGCCCCATGTACTTCCACATCGAGATGAAGGCCAGCGCAAAATTCACGATCCCTTTGTCGCCCAGCCAGCTCTGCTGCCAGGATTCGAGTCCAAGCGCGCCGAGCAGCGTATTCAGCGAGCCGTATTCCATGTGGTACACGTTCTTGAACATGATGACCGTAGCCACGCTGTGCAGCACGTACGGCAGGAACAAAGCGACCCGGAAGCCGTTTCTCCCCTTTAGCTTGCCCGTCAGAATAACGGCAAAATAGAGGGCAAAGACGACCTGGATGAGACCCCCGATCAGATAATACAGATTGTTCTTGAGTGAGCTGAACACTTCGGGCTTCGTAAAAATCTCGACGTAATTGTCAAAGCCGATAAAGTTCATATCCCAGCCGAGACCCGACCAGTCCGTCAAGCTGTAATACAACAGCGAGAGCGCCGGATAATAAGAGAAGGTCAGTGACAGGAGCACGGGAATGGCAAGGAAACCGAACAGAATAAGATAGCGCTGCGTTTTATAACTGAAATTGAACACGTTCCCTTCCTCGCTTTCTGGATGAAATGGTACCGTTTTCAATCATTATAAAAGACAGCGCCCCGAAAAATAATAGACTTTGTTTGCTTTTATTGTCCTCAGTTTAGATAACAGTCACCTAACAAAATCGCGGTACTCCTTTGGCGTTTTTCCGGTCATTTTTTTGAATACTTTATTAAAATAAGCCGGGTCCGGGTAGCCCACGCGTTCGCCGACCATATACGTCTTGAGCCCGTGATCCTCCTTCAGCAGCCGCTTGGCATGCTCGATTCGCACGGCGATGCAATAGTCCGTAATCGTCTCGCCCGTTTCGGTCTTGAACAGCTTGCTCAAGTAGCTCGGAGTCAAATAGACCAGGTCGGCGAGGTGCTGAAGCTCCAGCTCCTCGGTGTAATGCTGCTGAATATAGGCCTTGATCGTCTCGACAGCCCGATGCTCGCTCTTCCCTTGATCCAGAAGCCCGGCGGCAGCCTCCACAGCGCGCTTTAGCCGGTCCGCGAACGAACGCCAATTCTCGCTGTCCCCCGGCTCCAGGTTCCAATCTGCATCCCCTGCGTCAATACCGCGCTGCTTCATCTCTTCCTCCACATGCGACTCCAGGGTCAGGCAAGCTTCCCTCAATTCGGCCCAGCCGGGCCGCAGGGAAGCCGTCTCTTCCAGCCAGGTGCCCATCGCCGCCGGCAAACGTGCATACTCGCCTGCACGCAGCGCCGGAAGCAGCTGTTTATCCAAGGAACGGACAAGGCGGTAGCGTTCTTCCCGGTGAACCGCCGCTATGCCTTCGCCTCCGCAGTTGCGCCGTTCATCGCTGTACCAAGCCTGCTCTAGGACGCTCGCGGCTTCCCTATAGGCTTGCGGGAGCCAGCGGCTCCCGCTGAATACGCCGCTGATGCCCAGCTTCGCCGAAGTGCCCGCGGGAAGCTGCTGCAGCAGCATGGCCGCCCATTCTCTCGCCATATCCGCATGGCCCGACTCTGCGATGGACGCCAAGATCGCCTGCCTTCCTCCTTCGCAGCCGATGATTCTCCGCTCCGTCCCCCAGACCGACGTCCACGCCAGCAGCTTCTCTTCCGCGATCTCCGGGAACGTGCGAAGCAGGAGCACCGCGTAATGTCCGTGGAACAGCGCCTGCTGATCCAGCCGGTCGCAGACTTCTTCGAACAGATGCTCCGGCATGGTTCGCTGATCCGTTCCTAACAGGAAGCTGACCAGATCGTCCGACTCCAGCTTGCGCTCGTTCTGCTCGCCCTTCACCAGCTCGTCGACGTTCTCCAGCATGCGAAGCAGCTCTTTCATGTTGACCGGCTTAAGCAAATATTCCAGCGCTCCCTGACGCATGGCGGTGCGGGCGTACTCGAAATCGTTGTAACCGCTGAGCACGGCGAATTTGGTACGGGAGGCCATCTGCTTGATATTCGCCATCAGCTGGAGCCCGTTCATTTGCGGCATTTTGATATCGGTAATGACCAGGTCGGGCTGGAGCTCATGCCATTGATCCAGCAGCTCCTGGCCGCTTGCAAACGTCCCCACGACCCGATATTGCTCGCCTGCGTCCCGTATCAGCTTGCCAAGCCCCAGCCTGATCCGTTCCTCATCGTCCACCACGGCGATGTTAAGCATTCGCAAGTCCTCCTGTTCTCGGTTCTTCTATATGTTCCGCGGGAAAGGTAATCCGAACGGCAGTTCCTCGCCCTTCCTCGCTGTCTACGGCAAGGCCGTAGGGTCTTCCATATCGGAGCTGCAGCCGCTCGTGCACGTTTCGCAGCCCGACTCCCCGGCCGTCCGTTCCTTGGGGCTGCGCCTGATCCAGCATGCTGCGCAGCCTCGCAAGCGCTTCTGCCGACATGCCCAGCCCGTCATCCGTAACGGTAAACACATGATTCATGCCATCCATGGCATAGGTAATGGTCAGATGCAGCACAGATTTGTTCTCGTCGAAGCCGTGATTGACGGCGTTCTCGATGATCGGCTGAAACAGCAGCTTCATTACCCGAATGGAATCAGCCCCCGGATCATCCGGCAGCGTCAGCACGAACCGCTCGCCGTACCGGTAATTCAGCAGCTCGATGTAGGCTTTGACATGCTCCCACTCGCGCTTCACCTCCACGACCTCGCTGCCGGCATGAATGCTGTAGCGCAGCTGCTGTCCCAGCAGCTGCACCATATCTCCCACCTCTTGGTCGTTATGAAGAACGGCCGTCATCCGGATCGTTTCCAGCGTATTGTAAATAAAATGCGGATTGATCTGGTGTTGAAGCCGCTCCAGCTCCGCCTCCTTTTTCCGCTTCTCGGCGGTGTAGATATCGTCGATGAGCTGTTTGATGCGTGCCATCATCCGGTTGAACGAGACCCCGATCAGCGAGGCTTCGTCCCGCCTTCGGACCGGGAACACCACATCCAGCTTGCCGGTCTGCACCTGCTTCATCAAATGAACGATGGACCGCAGCGGCCTTGTCAGCGCATAGATCAGAATCAATGAAATGATGAGGGCAAAGCTGGTAACGCCGACAGCCGCCGCGATCGTAATCTTCCGGGTCTTCAGCGCATCCTGCATCAGCTGCCGCTCCGGCACCGTAATCAGGATCAGCCAGCCGGTCTGCTCGGATTTCCGGTAAACGACAAGCTGCTCCTCCCCGTCGACCTTATGGCGAAAGCTTCCTTCGTTGCCGGTGGCCTGGGCAAGCGCCGCATTGTCGGTCATGCTGCGGGACAAATATTTCTTCTCGCTGTCATAGATCACGGTCCCGTTGTCATCCAGGATGAAGGTGGTGCCGTGCGTCGTCTCCTCCAGGTCGGTGACGATGTTCTCGATCACGCCGATGTTGGCATCCACCACAATGGTGCCGATGGAATGGTACGATTTATCGATGATGTCGCGAACGACCGTGAACATGTACTGCTTGCTGCCGGCGGACACGGCGATCTCCTGCGTGCTGACCAGTACGGGCCGGCCGCCGGCCTCCGTGGCCAGCTTGCGCCAGTTGTCATAGTACTGCTGCAGATTCGAGCGGTTGCCGCCGCTTTTGACCACGTAATAGGGGTTGCCGAAAAGGTCGAACAGGTACACGTTGCTTGTGCCTTCTTTGATGTTGTTCATGAAATAGATGCTCCGCTCGACCTTGCGCGTAATCTGGAGCTTCAGCTCACTCTCGTTCTGGCTTGCCGATTCCTTCGGCTGCCCTTCCGCCTGGTAATGCCGATTGGACATCTCGAGTCCTGACTGAATTTCATTAAGGTACGAAGGAATGATCGATATTTTCATCATATCGGTCACGTAATCATCCAGCTTGCCCATCATTTTGCTCGACAGCTGGGACACGTAGGCGACCGTATTGTTCTCGATGGTGGCCGTATAACGCTCTGCCGCAAAATACGTGATGAGTCCGATCGGCAGGATGATCAGAAACAGAAAGACCACAAACAGCTTGCGGTCCAAGCGTCCGGCCGGCCGCTCCTTCCATAGACGGGTAATGTAGCCGCGCAGGTTCACGTCAGTCGACCTTCTTGGCATAAGCGGTGGATTCGCGGAGGATGAAGTCGCCGGCCAGCAGTATTTTTTCCAGCGGGCTGTCCGGCTGCTCCACCCGTCTCGCCAGCATCTCCACCGCCCTGCGTCCGAACGCCTCCTTGTTGACGTGGATGGTGCTCAGTGACGGAGCCGCATAAGCGGCATCCTCAATATTGTCAAAGCCGGTAACCGAGCAGTCTGCCGGCACCTTGGCGCCCAGCTTGCCGAGCACCGTCATGATACAGATGGCAATGGAGTCGTTCGCGCACACAAAGGCGGTTGGCAGTTCCTCCATCCGGCTTAGTATCGTCTCGAGCGACTCCGTCATCTCGGAGCGGTTATCTCCTTCGAAGCTGAGGAGCTCCTCGTTCTGATCCAGCGGGATCCCCTGCTCGCCGAGGACGGAACGATAGCCTTGATAACGATCGGCGAAGCTGCGCGAGAACCGGACGTTCCCCACGAACTGAAGCCTTCGATGCCCGCACCCGATCAAATAATTGGTCACCCGTCTCATGCACTCCACATTGTTCATGAACAGGGCATCCGACGGTATCAGCGGATCCTCATGATCGATCAAGACGAAGGGAATATCCAGGCTGCGGATTTCGAGCAGCAGCTGCGAGGAGATAAATCCGACGCCGATGATGCCTCTCACCCCGCTCGGGTTAATCAAATTCGCGAAGCTGTCCTTGAACTGATCGGTCACGATGACCATCCCCGTGTCCCTTGCCTCAAGCTCATTCGTGATGCCGTCGATAATCCGTCCCCAATACAGGGAATCCCGCGTTTGGTAGCGGACATTCGGCACGAGCACGATGACAGTCTCCTTGGCGGCTTGGCTGCCGTCGGCGTTGGCTTCGTTCTTCTTGCCTCCGGCCTTCGGCGACTTGTTGGCAAAATAACCGAGCTGGGTCGCGACGTTCACAATTTTCTCCCGGGTCTCGAGACTGACGCCGGATTTACCTGAAAGCGCTTTAGAAACAGCGAACTTCGAAAGGCCGAGATGATCGGCAATTTGCTGCATCGTGACTTTCCCTGCCATAACCTGTACACATCCTTTAAGGTAATCGATAAGTTATTAGTTAATTGTTATCATAACATTTCATTTATTAGGTAAACAATTAAAACTTTTGAATGCAGCGACGGCGTAGACAAAAGCCCGTTCCAACCAGGAACGGGCCACTTTACGATTTAAGCATATGAACGTTTCATTAAGCCTTTCGTTACTCCATTAGCACGCTAACCGTTCAGCCCCGTTAACGGTCCTATCCCCTTGCTGCTGCAGCGGTTTCGCCAATCACTTGCCTTAGTACAGGCTCAAGCCGGTCCGCCATCAGCTTGAAGCCGAGGTCCGTCGGATGAACCCCGTCAACGGTCGTTTCCCCGGGATCGTCGCCTAACCAATCCGATCCGTCCACAAACGTTAGGTTATGGTCTCCAGCCTCAGTCAGTTCCCGAACGAGCTCCATCTGAAACTTTTTCCGTTCAAGCCGTCCTTCGCGAAACTCCGGCATGAACGACTCGGCTCCATGAGGGATGCGGGATACCAGGATGATGGGAACCTCGGGATGGAACCTCCGGTAGGTCTCGATATACCGCGGCAAGGTCTGACGATAAGCTTCGGTCCCTCCGCAATTCGCCTCATAATCAATCACGAGACAGGCCGGCTCCGAGATTTGGGCGGCCAGTTCGGCAAGCTCCGGCTCTCCCTTGCCGTTCCCCGAGAAGCCCAGGTTGACAAACTCCAGATGGAGCCTGCGGCTTAAGATATTCGTGTACGACATGCCGGGCCGCGACGCGCATCCGCCTTGCGTGATGGAGGTTCCGTATATCACCACTCTCGCGCTGGAATCATAGGGCTCCGGCGCAAGGACCTCGGCTCCCGGCTCCATTCCGATCCATATCTCCTCAACGCCCTGGTATAAGGGCATGTTGAGCAGGAACGAGCGTGCTTTGCGGTCTTCGACAGTGAAAAGGCTGCTCTCATACTCTGCCTGACCTGGCTGGAAACGGGCGGTTCCTGCATGTTTCCACTCGCCCGGGCCGCCGATATACGCATCCACTCCGCACTCCCCGGTGGGGGGCATATGGTACATGCCGGAGCCTGCCGTCAGCCGCACGCGGACGGATACGTTCCGCGAATCCGTTCGGAAGCGGATTTGACCGCCCGATGTGCAGTTCGCAAGCGTATCCACCTCCGGTCGGACGGGGACCTCAGGTACGGCGGGCAGCCTGCGATAGATACGCTCGGTGTCGAACCAGGCAAAGCCGGATACTCGGAATGGCTCTTCCAATGGGGAATACCATAACAATTCGTCCGCTTCGGCGTGATCGATCTTCATGTTCTGATCCAATAGAAATGGAGACAGCTTCTCAGGTTCAGGGCTATTGTTCTGCACAATGTATCGCCTCCCTATGTAAGCTCGAATTGAAGTACATTGCCTTAGAACGGCTTATCTGTCCCATGCGGTGGCAACCTCTTCCTTCAGTTCCTTCAGCAGCTCTTCCTTGTCATCCCGGTAAAACATGTTATAGGTGTCGAACGGGATCATCCGCCCGTCGGGATGCACGATATGCACGCAGGATTTCTTGACGGACCGGACATCGAAGTTATGGGCATCCAGGAACTGCATGATAATGACCCGGAAGACGTTGTCGTACGTAATCTGCTCCGGCACGGCGGCCAGCGGCAGGCAGCAGAGCAGGCTCTTCAGGGAAAGCGCCGAGGATTGCGGCGAGTGGCCCGTCGACAGCAGCTCAAACATTTTGCCCCGGATGACCGGGTCCTGTTCGAATACAATCGTGTTGCTGTCGCCTTCAAGCAGGATTTCCGGGTCGATCATCCGCGTCAGCGGGAGCACTTCCCCGCCCAGCTTCAACGCATAACCCATGGCGAGGCAATCCGGGTGGCAGGGCACCGGCAGAATGTCCGCGTCCGTAAACACTTCGGACTGGTCGATGATCATCCGCCGGACTTCGCTTACGGTCAGCCGATCGGTTGCCGGATCATACCCCTCCAGCCGTCCCGCCGCCTGAATCGGCTGAATGGTGACGCCGCGGACCGCCTTTTGCTGAAGCCCATACTGAATGATGTCGCCGATTTCGCCGTCATTGAGCCCTTTCTTCAGCGTGACGACCAGCGTCGTGGAGATGTTGAATTCATTCAGGTGCTCGATGGCCTGCCGGCGGATGCGCCGCAGGTCCGCCCCTCTCAGCTCCTTCAGCACATGTTCCTCAAAGCTGTCGAACTGCAGGTAAATCTCGAAGCCGGGCATATACTCGGCCAGCCTCCGCGCAAAATCGCGGTCCTGGGCGATGCGGATGCCGTTCGTGTTCACCATGATATGCTTGATGGGACGGCTTTTGCACATATCCAGGATGTCGAAGAAATCCGGGTGCGTCGTCGGCTCGCCGCCGCTGATCTGCACGATGTCGGGCTCCCCCTCGTTCTCCACGATACGGTCGAGCATGAATTCGATCTGTGCCAGCGACCGGTAGGAGGTGCGGTGCGGCGACGATTCGGCGAAGCAAATCGGGCACTGCAGATTGCAGTGATCCGTAATCTCCAGCAGCGTGAGGCAGCTGTGCTGCTCATGGTCCGGACACAGTCCGCAGTCGTAAGGGCAGCCGTAACGGATCGGCGTATTCCAGACGAGCGGCATTTCGGACGGCTTGATGAACTTTCGGGTCTGATGGTAATACTCGGCCTCGGTTGCGATCAGCACTTTTTCCAGACCGTGCACGAGGCATCTTTTGAGCATATACACCATGCCGTTCTCCTCGATGATCTTGGCTTCCACTTTGCGATAACAGGTCGTGCATATGCTGTTCGTCAGTTCATGGTACAGATAAGGCCGGTTTTTTGGCATAATCAAAACTCCTTTGGTCAGCTTGGAAGACGGGAACCCGGCGTGAAGCGGCGAATCCGGTTTCTGCCGCCGATCAGCCATGCGTAATAGATGAGGCCCGCGATGCAGGCCAGCTGGATATTGTTCAATCCCAGGTAAGGATGCGGCGTCGGCTTGATCCATTCGATCGCCAGGCGGAACAGCAGATACCCGGCCATGAACCATTGGAACATCCGCCCGGACACATAGCCCTCGCGAGTCGATCTGCCGCGGCTTTGGCGGTATAGCGGCATCAGCAGCAGGGCCAGCACGATCAGGAAGAGGATCTCATACAGCTGAGTCGGGTGGCGATAGATCCCGTCGCCGAAATCCACGCCCGTGAACCAGTTTGTCGGCGTGCCATAGGTGTGGTCGTCGAGGCCGGTCAGAAAACAGCCGATTCGCCCAAGGCCCAGGCCCAGCATCAGCGGGTACACAAAATCATCGCCCGTGGAATGCTTCCAGCCCACCCAGCGTTTTGTCAGCTCAACGCCGATCAATCCGCCGAGAAGACCGCCGACAATCGTCTTGCCACCCCAGAGGAGATGGAATTGGCGCAGCTGTTCCCAAGTGGCCGCCGGATCCTCAAACCAGTACAGCAGCTTGGCCCCAATGGCAGCCCCGGCGATGATGCCGGCCAGCAGCTGCAGGCTCATCAGCTTTGTCATGCCGCTCGGCCGGCGGGTCCATAAATACACCCGAAAGCCGATAAAGTAGGCCAGCGATTCAAATAACACATGCGGATGAATCCGCCAGGAGCCCAGGTACAAATAAACAGGAAATTCCATCCGCCCACTCCTTGAATGAAAACTTGAGTTGAAAATAAGACCTTGTTCGAGTTCGAAACGCGTTCTTTAATAGGAAAACAGGATCGTTCCGCAAATCGCGAGCAGCAGCAGCGTAAGCCCGCCCAAAATGGCTAGTATGGAGACGATCACGGTCACCCATATGTTCCTGGACCGTCCGGGCATGCCGGGAGCAGGGGGCATTTCGCCGCAGCGGTAGCGGCAGCGGCCCGTCTCCGGATTATGGCATTCGTCGCACACCGGCTTCCCGCAGCGCGTGCACTGCGCGGCGGCTGCCCTTTCGGGATGGTTCATGCAGCGGTAAAATTCCATCGAATCACCTCATTTGGCATTTAACCCTTATATTGCCTATTGTAAACGCTAACGGAGAATTAGACCACCACCTGCAAAACGACAGATTGTCCTGGAGTAAATATTCATTAGACGTCATAAGATGCCGCCGTTTCCAATCGGAATCGCGGAAATAAAAAAAGGCAAGCCCTCTGACTCATTAAAAGCCAGCGCTTGCCTTTCCATTCTTGTGGTTCGATGGGTCAGCTCGTGGGTGCATCCTGCCAAACATTAAACTTGTTGCCGTCGGGATCCTTGAATTTGAACTGCAATCCGCAGGAGCCGTGATCTACCAGCGGCTCGACCTGTGCTCCATTTTCCCGCAGCCGCTTATGCAGCTCCGTGATATTCTCGACTTCAAAGGTTAACGAGAACATTTCATAATTCTCCCCTTCCCATTGGTTGGTTATGAAGTTGGCTGTTCGGTTATCCAGTGTTTCCAGCAGGAATAACCACTGTCCGTCCCCTAAGATCAAGATGGCGCCTGTATCGTCGCATTTTCTCACAGTAAGGCCAAATAGCTCCGAGTACCATTTTACCGACAGCGGAAGATTCCTTACCGGGAGATAATTGCAATGAACCTTCTTTAGCAACGGCTTGTTCAAGGATTGGAGCTTGGGTGCTTCGTTTAATGGGTTGTCTATCGTCATTCGATTCACCTCTTGTTCAATGTGGTTTCAATATATAGACGATGGAACCGGACCGATTCCGTCACGGAGAGCCATTTTATTATCAATTCGGTTCAATTGCATGATACTTATTGCCGTCGGGATCATAGAATACCAGCAATTTGCCGAATAAAGCATCTTCCCGGATCGGCTCCATTCCAATCCCCTGTTGATGCAGCCGCTGCTCTAACTCCCCAACGCTCGCTACTTCGAACGTGAGTACAGGCATGCTCGCCGGGGCGTGGCGCTGACACTCGAGCAAATACAATTCCTGTCCGGATTCCAGCACCGGATTGCCGTGCCTGCTGGTTCCCAGATGAAAATGCAGGATAAACCAGGCGGTGGCCTGCCCCTTATCCGTGACTGGAATATAGAAATGACCGGCTCGCTTAAGGACATGTTCCGAGACCTGCTGCTCGAAATCCCTCCCCAAACGATGAGTAAGGAAATAATGCTCGAAGTCACGGGCAAGATGCTGTTTCAAAACTTCTCTGGCACGTCGTATTCGGCTTTCAACCGCAGATACCGACATGTTAAGGAACTGTCCGATCTCTTTCATGGACCACTCGCTTAAGTAGTGCAGCACGACAACGGATTTACTCTTCTCCTCCAATCCCTGCAAGGCTTCCCAGACGGAATCATGGATCACATATTGTTCCAGCCATGGCGTGATATTGTCCGCTGCTGGAGTCGTTTCGTGCAGGGGGAGAGCCTGCTTGCTTCGTTTGGCAAAATCGAGGCTGGTCCGGCGCGTTATCGCATACAGCCAGCTGCCCAGCTTCGCTGGGTCGTTCAGCGTATGCAGGTTGCGATAGCACTTCAGAAATGCTTCCTGCACCGCATCCTGTGCCTCGTGGAAATCCCCCAGCACGCTGTACGCAACGGATAACAGGGCGTTGGAATACTCGTTGACGATCATCCGGCAGGCATCAAAATCCCCCGCTTTGGCATCCTCGATCCGTTGATGGGATAGCGGCGAATGTTCTTTCATTAGGACAGATCCTCCCACCGTGCCCACATCTTCTGCGGATTGAGCTCATACACCCCATTGTCCCGGAACATGAAGTGATGCATGATAAACTCCCTCCGGATCGTCGCAAAGTCTTCATGATATTCCTTGATAAACTCGTTCATTTCCTTCTCGCTGTACTTCCGTCCCTTCTCCAACCGGGATACCATATGCGTAAGCACGATGAGCTTCTTCTTCAGCTGGGCAGGGATGATCTTCAGCTTCCCTTCGGAGGTGAAGAAGTTCTTGATTACGGAATCCCTCATCCGCTGCTCCTCTTCCTGCAAGCTTTCCGTTACGCCCCCGGGCCGGACTCTTTGGTAAATCAGATTCTCCGTCGCTGTCGCACTGTTCTTAATAAAGTAATCGTTCAGCGAAAAAAAGATCGTGTTCTTGTCCCTGCGTTCGTTGATGAGGCTCGCTTCCCGCAGCTTCGCCGCGTGGTGCGTAATCGTAGCCGGCGTGACGCCAATCTTCTCGGCCAGAAGCTGGCCGTTCATTTCGCCTTCCGCAAGCAGGATGAGCATCTTGATTCGGGTCGGGTCTGCGAGCGCCTTGTGATAACTGACCACCTTATCCAATTGCACGGGTTTAGCTCAACTCCTTATATAAATTTAACATCCATCTAATTTATAGTTTGTTAAATCAGATGTTAAACCATCCGGATTACAAAGTAAACCTCCTCATGGAGAATGAAGGCCATGGCACCATAAAAAACCCGCCCTTCTTCATGAAGGAACGGGTTTTCCGGATGTTGCGGCTACACGTACGAAACACGATTGCTCTGTTGCTGTTGACCTGGATATCAGCTAAACCGCTTCTTACACTACCGCTGCGTCCACTCTGGACTGATCGGCATTCTGGCATCGTTTGCATACCTTCAGTGCCGTGCCGTCCGATTTGTTGGCGACGTAGAGAAGTTTGATGCGCGACGTGCTGCATACCGGGCATGTGCCGCGGCCGCGCGATGGCATGTTCCATAGTGCGCGGCCCCGTTTTGTTTTGGCCATGGTTCATATCCCCTTTATTTCATAATCTCCAATGGTATTTCGAACCCATGCACGCCGCTTGCCTCCGCCGCGATTATTCTTTGTTATGCGAAGCTCAATCCTTAGGATGGACAAGCCGGATATCCGTGCAACTCCATTATAGGTGACGGGCCATCGCCAAATATAGGGAATAAATGCTTATGAAGTCTTTTTTACATACGCCTTCTTTCGTGGCTACGAATTCCATATCCGCTGAATCTCCGGTACATCTGAACGGAAGCTGAGCTTATACACGTCGGGATTGGAGAAAGCCTCCCACTCGTTGAAGCCGATCTGATTATCGTAATGCTTCAGCAGAAGCGAGATCAGATTGCCATGGGATACGATAACGGCATTCCGGCTTGAACTCTGCAGGACATCATGAACTACGCTTACCGCACGATGCATGGCTGTACAGCTTGATTCTCCGCCTTCAAAGCACAAGTCCAGATCCTCATAGGTTCTGCGCAGCATCTCCCGCCATTCAGGAGCATTTTGGCCCGACAGTATTCGCTCGGTCAACCTCTCATCCAGCACAACGGCCACTCCTATGCGATCAGCCAAAGGTGTAATGGTGTCGTGAGCTCTGCGATAAGAACTTGAAACAATACGGTCAATCCCTTTGTCGTGCAGAAATTCAGCAAGTTCAAGCGATTGCTGAACCCCCTGCTCGGTTAACGGAGCATCCGCCGCTTGTCCCTCCGCTTGGCAATGGCGTACGATGTATATTTTTTTCATAGGATCGGCACCTCCCTATAATCCAATATTGCGCTTGAGCCCTTGATAGCTTCCTGACTCCGGAAATCCGCGCTGAGCGATCGTCATAAACTTCTCGGAAAACCCGTGGTTTGCTAAATCTGCGATCGGGACCATGACCACATCGCCGATAGGATTGAGATCGAACTCATTCGTCGGGAGGCGGATTTCCCCCTCCAAGCGTTCCAGCAAAAACGTAATATGCAAGAGGGATGGCGATGAATCCGGCTTATCGCATAAATACAGAAGCTTCGTCACTTTTGTAACAAGCCCGGTCTCCTCTTCCATTTCCCGAATCATGGCTTCCTCCAGCGTTTCCCCTTGCTCTACCCTTCCTCCCGGAAGAGACCAGCCGCGTTCTGACGAAACGCTCTGTTTGACCAGCAGAATCCGTTCGTCTTCGATCAAAATTCCGGTAACTCGAACCTGCAATAGGCTGCTCATACCCTTCCCCCGTTTGTTAGGATTTTTCTTTTCGAAAACCATGCTTATTTGAGCTTCCTTCGCGCCTCCTCCGCCCGCTGCACGCTCTCCATCGTCCACGGCGGTGTCTGGGGATGATCCCTAATTTCCGACAGCGTCATCCACTGCACCGAATCGACCTCGTCCGGGCTTTTGCAATACGGCGTTCCTCCATCATACTCGCACAAGAACACCATATTGATGACGGGACGTCCATCGCCCGTGACAAATGAAGAGCTGTAAACCTCTTCAATCTTACTTTATATGATCATACCATTGACTCTCACCTTACAGGAGACCTCAAAATAGGTTCCAGCATTGATTCTGTAAGGAGGAATAATATCATGCCCAGCTCTATCCGCCTGCTTCGCAACGGCTTTGTCCGAGCCGTCTTCATGTCGAATCTATTCTCACAGCTCGGAATATGGATTCGGAATGTTGCCGTTTTGCTGTATGTCATGGACATGACGAGCGGGGATGCCTTTGCCGTCTCCATGATTTCCGTTGCTGAATATGGGCCGATCTTTCTGTTTTCGTTCATTGGGGGTGTATTCGCCGACCGTTGGCGCCCCAAAGCAACCATCGTCTGGTGCGAGATGCTTAGTGCCTGCTCTGTCTTTCTCGTATTTCTGATGCTCGAGTCCGGCTCATGGGGTGCCGTATTCTTCGCGACCTTATGCTCTTCCGTCCTGTCGCAATTCGCGCAGCCTGCCGGCATGAAGTTATTCAAAATCCATGTCAAGGATGAGGACGCGTCGATCGGAATGTCCTTGCTGCAAACCCTGTTTTCCATCTTCATGGTGATCGGTCCGGTTCTGGGCACATGGGTGTTTCAACAGTGGGGAGCTTTGACTTCTCTCTTGTTAACCGGCATCTCTTTCATGTTATCTGCCCTGGCCATGCTGTTTGTACCCAAAGACCCGAAGGCAGCTACGGATACAACAGCGCCAGCCCCTTCCATTCTTGGCGATATGGCGGATGGCATTCGTTATGTCTCGTTCAAAAGAGACCTGCTGCGGCTAAGCCTCTGCTTCCTGGTTGTGGGCCTCGGGGTGGGATTAATTTCCCCGCTCGCCATATTTCTGGTGACCGAACGCCTAGGCATGTCCGCACAGGACTTGCCATGGATCACTATCCCTTACGGAGTAGGCGAAATACTGGGTGGAATCGTCACATTTGCGCTCGCATCCCGAATAGCTCCCGTTCGGCTGCTCATGATGGGGCTGATCGTGAACGGCGCAGGCATTCTCATGCTGGGCCTGTCAACGGCCCTCTGGCTGACCATGCTCTCGCAATTCATCATTGCGCTCCTTCAACCGGCGATTTTTATCGGGAACCACACTTTGGTGATGCAGCAAACGGAACAAGCCTACATCGGACGGGTCACCGGGATCCGCACCCCGCTTATGACCGGGGCGATGCTGATCACGATGGGATGCTCGGGTGCAATGAAAAATGCGCTCTCTCTCACCTACGTTTATGGATTGGCCGGCATATGCTTCCTATTTGGATTCTTGATGATTCTCCCGCTCCTTCGTCATCGGAATCACTCGATGTCCGGACGTGGCGAAGCCACCGAAACTTAAAGCACGGTCACGACTAAAAAACCGAGCGAAACGATGGTCCCACCGCGTCTCGCTCGGTTCATTTGTTATTCAGCCTGAAGGGGCCTTAATCCTCGTCGTCTTCTTCCTCCACCTTCAAGATCCTTCCCGATTTGGCGAGGACCTCCACTTCGAACAGCCTGTTGTCGGAAGTCATAATAAAAATTTCATAGACCAGCACGCCATGCTCCAGCTCCATATCGACATGAACGATTTGGCCCGGCACGCGGGCCAGCGCAATTTCTTGGGCCTGCTGCATGGAAATTCTCTGCCTGGTTACCCGCCCCGGTACGTGATAGTAATTGCCGTACATCGGAAATATCCCCTTTCAAATGAAAAGTCAGCTCATGTACCATATGAAGGGGTCCCAGGGTTGGTGCGATTCACCTTGGCCGCCTCTTCATTTTTGCATCATCAAGGATTTCCTGAGATAAGATTTTTTTGCCTTATTGATTCATCTCATATCTTCGTTATGGTACAGTACATCAAGATGGATGCAGGCTGAAATCCGAAGGAGGGACTTATGAGCTATCACGGATCCGATTTTTACGACAACGACAAGAATTTCGAGAAATACATGGAACGGCGGCAGTGGCAGGAGAATGCCAACGATACGTTGGAGAAGCCCGTCATCCGGCAGCTGCTGGGGGATATCGCGGGCCTTCATGTATTGGACCTGGGGTGCGGGGATGCCGGCTTCGGCGTGGAACTGCTTCAACAAGGGTGTGCCTCCTATACCGGAATCGAGGGCTCCCGCAACATGGTGGAAGCCGCTTCGAGCAGCCTGGCCGATTACAAGAGCGGAACCGTTCTGCACATGCAGATGGAGGATTATGCGTATCCGAGCGATACCTATGATGCGGTGCTCTCCAGTCTCGCCCTTCATTATCTGCAGGATATCGGGGATATCTTTCGAAGCGTTCACCAGAGCTTGAAGCCTGGCGGAAGGTTCGTCTTTTCCGTCGAGCATCCCGTCATTACCTCCACGCTGCAGCCGTCCGGCACCAGAACGAATTGGGTGGTGGACAACTACTTCATCCAAGGCTACCGGGAGCAGCAATGGCTCGGCGGCACCGTTCATAAGTACCATCGAACCGTCGAGGATTACTTCCGGGCGATGCAGGAAGCCGGCTTTATCGTGGAGCACTTAAGGGAGTCCCATCCTGTGCGAGCGTATTTTGCAAACGAGGAAACCTATGAGCGCCGGCGCAGAATTCCGTTGTTTCTGTTTCTTGCGGGGAGAAGGAGCGAATAGCTCACATGCGGCATCAAAAAAAAGCACCCTTCCACTTTGGTCAAGACCCCATTTAGTAGACATTTAAAAAAACACCTAGGCTGCAAACTGGCGTCGGTACTCTACCGGCGTCAGTTTCTTTAGTTTCCGCTGTGGTCGCTCTCGGTTATAAAACCGTATGTATTTCTCAATTCGCCTTTGTGCCTCCGTCAAATTTCGGATATCATAGGGATAGAGTCCTTCCGTTTTGAGATGCGAGAAGAAGCTCTCCATGGAGGCGTTGTCTAGGCAATTGCCCCGGCGAGACATGCTGATTTGGGCGCCAACCTTTGGCAGCATGTCGTGGTAAGCA
>NZ_AEXS01000117.1:0-41500 GCF_000204455.1 Paenibacillus sp. HGF5
TTTTCTCATATCGTTCTGCAACCAGCATCATACCGCCCATCCTTACTGTTCGTATATTCTATCTCTTCCCGGTCCGAAGACCGAACACCCCGTAAGCTTCCTCCCATAAGGGAGCATCCTGCGGCTCGTAGGTCTTGACCGGGAAGGATTCCCTAATGACTGCGCGCGCTTCCCATATATCGGACAGCTCGCCCTGCGCAATGAACTGTACGGCCATATTGCCGATGGCACTGCCTTCCGCAGGACCCGCCCAGACGGGTTTCCCAATGGCGTTCGCCGTCCACTGGCATAATGTTTCATTATGAATGCCACCGCCTACCATATGCAAGCCCTGAAATTTCCGTCCGGACAATTCCTCGGTCAGCTCCAGCACATATCGGTATTGCATGGCCAAGCTTTCCATAATGCAGCGCACAAGCGCGCCCTCGTTCTGCGGAACGCCCTGGTTCGTTCGGGCCGCATATTCCCTTACCCGTTTCGGCATGTCTCCCGCAGGGAGAAACATGGAATCGTCCGGATCGATGAAGCAAGCAAATGCCGGCGCCGATTCCGCCATATGAACCAATTCGGGATACGAATACGACATCCCTTCCCGTCCCCAGGTCCGCTGACATTCCTGCAGGATCCACAGCCCCATGATGTTCTTGAGCAGCCGGTACGTGCCGTATGCGCCTCCTTCATTCGTGAAGTTCAGCTGACGGGCCCGTTCATGAATGACCGGCTGGTCGACCTCGGTCCCCATCAACGACCAGGTGCCGCAGCTCAAATAGGCGAACGACCGCTCCAAAGCAGGAACCGCAACTACGGCGGAAGCCGTATCATGCTCCGCAACCGCATAAAGCGGGATGGATGGAACCCCCAGCTCCTCGGTTACGGCAGGCCTTAACCCTCCGATATGGGTACCGGGTTGAACCACTGGATGAAATAACCCATGAGGGATCTTCAATGATTTTAATATATGATCATCCCAGCTGGCCGAGTGCGGGTTATACAGCTGCGTCGTGGTCGCATTCGTGAATTCGTTCGCCATTTCGCCCGTCAAGAAATAGCGCAGCAAATCGGGGATCATTAAGAATCGCTCAGCCTCTTGAAGCAGATAGGGTTTCTTCCGTTGGAGCGAAGCAAGCTGGTACATCGTATTGAACGAGAGAAATTGAATTCCCGTCCGATCAAAAATTTCTCCAGGCGTCAGCTCCCGGAAGACCTGTTCCATCACGCCATCCGTGTGCGTGTCCCGATAATGATACGGATTCATGAGCAGCTCCCCGCTCCGATCCAGGAGACCGAAATCTACCGCCCAGGTATCAATGCCGATGCTCGACGGCAGGCGATGTTTCCCCTTCAGCTTGAGCAATCCCTGTTTCATCTCATGGTAGATCCGTAAGATATCCCATTGAAAGCGGTCGCCGATTCGAACGGGATCGTTCGGGAATCGGTGAATTTCCGTCACGCCGATGGTGCGGCTGTTCAGCTGGCCCAGCATCGCCCGGCCGCTGCTTGCTCCCAAATCAAATGCAAGAACGCTCAACGCTCCCCAGCCTCCTTGTCAGATCATAATCAACGGTTCGGGCATGAACCCGATGACTATTCCATCTCTTCTCATGCCTGCGAACGCTTCAGCAATACGTCCTGTTCGTACTGTTTCACTTCGGACAGCCACTCTTCTCTGACCGGCACCCCCAAACGTTCGCAGTAGTAATCCCACACCGCTCCAAACGGATAGGATTTAAACTCTTCGGTCAACGCCAGGCGGGTCGTGTAATCGCCTTCAAGCTCAGCCTGCTTCAACCGATCGACCGGTTCAAGCTTGGCACGCAGCAGCGCCTTGATCGTATTGCGGGTTCCGATAACCCACGCGGCGATGCGGTTAATGCTGGCATCGAAGAAGTCCAGTCCGATATGGGTGACATCCAGCAAATTGTTGCGAACCAGTTCGCGTCCGATCTCGGTCAGCTCATCGTCCATGATGACGACATGGTCGCTGTCCCAGCGCATCGGCCGGCTGACGTGAAGGAGAAGTCCATCGGTGAAAAGGGCGAGCGACGACAGTTTGCCGGCAATGCTCTCGGTTGGATGAAAATGACCCGCATCCAGGCAGATCAGCTTGTTGTTCCGAATGCCATACCCCATGTAGAACTCGTGCGAGCCCACAACGTAGGCTTCGGAGCCGAGCCCGAACAGCTTGCTCTCGACGGCATCCAAATTCCATTGCGGATTGATCTCCTCGGCAAAAATCTCGTCCAGCGAATCCTTCAGCCGCTGCCTCGGTGCCATTCGGTCTACCGGCATATCCTTGTAACCATCAGGGACCCAAATATTCGTCACGCAGGTCTGACCCAGCTGTTCTCCGAAATATGCCCCGATTCTTCGCGAAGCCTTGCAATGATCAACCCAAAATTGACGGATCGCCGGGTCGGCATGACTCAGCGTAAACCCGTCCTTCGACTTGTCATGGGAGAAGCAGGTAGGATTAAAATCGAGTCCGATCCCCTGCTCCTTGGCCCAATCCACCCAGGACTGGAAGTGCCTCGGCTCCAGCTGATCCAAATCAACGGACTCGTCGGTATCCGCATAAATCGCGTGGAGATTCACTTTGTGGGATCCGGGAATGAGCGACAACGCTTTTTCCAGGTCGGCCCTCAGCTGGTCCGGCGTTTCGGCTGCCCCGGGATATTCCCCGGTCACGGAAATGCCGCCGGACAGGTCCTGATCACGGAACAGGAATCCGCGAACATCATCTCCCTGCCAGCAATGGATGGAGATTTTGATGCGCTCAAGTTCCGTCAAGATTTGGTCCACATCGATGCCATGCTGCCCATAAAGCTGTTTAGCTTCCTCAAAGTTCCTTGCAACATCCTGCCTCATCGCATATCCTCCCATATGAATGAGGACAGCCGGGTTGCATCAACCCAGCGCCCCATCTTAATAAGAAATCTTGATTCCTTGCATTAGGTCTGTTACTCATTCATTCGACTAACGAGTAAACGCTGCCGGCACTCCACCGTCAATCGTGAGCATGCAGCCGGTCGTCTTCGATGATTTGGACGAAGCAAAGTAAGCAATGCCTTCGGCAATGTCCTGCGGGTAGATGTTCACGAGCAGTGTCGTGCGTTTCCGATAGTGCTCTTCCAGCTGATCCGGTTCGATCCCGTAGGCTGCAGCCCGCTCGTTTCTCCAGTTCGAGTTCCAGATCGCAGAGCCTTGCAATATCGCGTCAGGCAGGATCGTATTCACTCGGATGCCGTATTCCCCGCCCTCAGCAGCGATGCAGCGGGCCAAATGCGCCTCGAGCGCTTTCGCGGAGCTGTATGCGGTCACATTTTTACCGGCATAAACGGAGTTCTTCGATCCGATAAACACCATGCTCCCGCCAATCCCCTGTACCTTCATCAAGGAGAAGGCTTCTCTGGCCACGAGGAAATAACCTGTGCCCAGCACGTTCATGTTCAGGTTCCATTCCTTTAGAGACGTCTCGTCAAACGGGCTGGACGTTGCAAGGCCCGCATTGTTCACGATAATATCGACACCGCCATAAGTTACGGAGGTTTCGCGATAGGCGCGCTGCACGGCCTCTTCGTCGGTTACGTCCATTTTAACAGCAAATGCCCGATTCTCCCCGTACTTTGCATTGATTTCCTCGGCAACCTGCTGCGCGCCTTCGAGATTTAAGTCCGCCAGCACGACATGGGCTCCTTCGGCTACCAGCCTGCGCGCCGCGGCACTGCCGATCCCCCCGGCTCCCCCGGTGATAAAAGCAATCTGCCGCGAAAACTCCGCTTCGGCCGGTGCAAGGCTCAATTTATACAGCTCCAGCGGCCAATACTCCACGTTGTAGGATTCGTTCTCGCTCAGGGATACGAAGTCGCCGAGCGCTGTTGCGCCGCGCATGACCGCGATTGCCCGATGATACAAGGCGCCGCTGACTTGCGACATCGCCCAGCTCTTGCCGGTGTTGATCATTCCGATTCCAGGAATCAGGATGACGCGCGGAGCCGCTTCGAACATGACGTCGCCTTCATGATGGTTGCGTTCAAAATAGGCTTGATACTGCGCTTTGTATGCCGCAATACCCTCGATGAGCTTCGCCTTAAGGCCTTCGATATCTTCAGCGTTCGGCGTCCAATCGATGAAGAGGGGAACAACCTTGGTATGAACCAGATGATCCGGACAAGCGGCGCCTACTTGGGACAGCTTCGGCGAATCGATGCCGCCGACGAAGTCCAGCACATCATCTTGATCATCGAAGGACAGGATCATTTTCTTCGCGTCGCTAACGGCTCCGCGTACGGCAGGCATCACTTCCGCAGCGATGCTCCGGCGGATTTCCGCGGCCAGCGGCGCATGCTTCCGGCCGCCGAACAGTCTGTCGTTGTTCACTCGGGCTTCAATGAACGCCTCCGCTTCACTTATGATGCGAATCGTCTGTGCGTAACAAGCTTCCGAGGTGTCGCCCCAGGTTACAAGGCCGTGCTTCTCCATGAGCACAAGCTCGGCGTTCGGATTAGCCAGCACCCCTTCCGCGATCATCTTCGACAGCGTAAAGCCAGGGCGGACATATGGAACCCACACAAATCGATCGCCGAAAATTTCCCGGGCTAATTCTTTGCCGTTATGGGCGCAGCACAAGCTGATAATGGCATCCGGATGCGTATGATCCACATGCCGAAACGGCAAGAACGCGTGCAGCAGCGTTTCAATGGATGCTCGCGGGTGCTTCGCATCTACCATGCAATGACCCAGGTATGCCACCATTTCCTCATCCGACATCGAATCTCGTTCGAACAGCGGCCGGATATCCTCCATGCGCAAGCCTGTGAAATTGCCCGCTTTCATGGTGGCCAGATCGGATCCGCTGCCTTTCACGTACATTACCTCGACGTCGTTGCCGCGAAAATCCTGAATCGTTGTTTTACTGGATGTGTTGCCGCCGCCCCAGTTGCATACGCGCCGGTCGGCACCAATCAAATTCGAGCGATAGACAAGCTCATCCAATGTATTTTGTGCCTGCTGTGCCTTTGATTGTTCCCATAAGCTCTGAACCATGAAGCTTCCCCTCCGATTGACCATATGAATTTGCTTTCATTTGTTTCCCATATTAACACGCCCGTTTATTTTTGAATAGTATATTTTCAAAAATAAACAAAGATATTGTATTTGTTTGTTTGGTTTTAAATGCAAATCCTGTACAAACAAAAAAGCAGCTCTTGTCAGAGCTGCTTTACGAACCGAGCTGCTATATATGATTTATGAATGGTCAGAGCCGGAACCCGCGGCTGCCATTTGATCTGCTTTTGCAATTCCTTCCAGCAATGCATCACGGAATGCAATTTCCTCCTCGTTGACGTAGCCCGTGAATACGATTTCCGAGATGTCTTTGTGGTTGAAAAAGATGTTGGAATCGGCGGTCAGATTTCCGTGAGGATAGAAGCAGGCAACATAATCCCAACGCTTTAGCGTCTTGGAGTCGTTCTGCATTCGGCCATAGATCATCAGCGTCTGGTCCCAATCCTTGAACTTGACTACAGATCCGATTGGCAGCAGCTTCTGTTCCGTTTGCTCATGCTGTTCCATGTTGATCAACCCTTCATTATTTTTTTACCGATCCAATAGACAATCGACACTACGAGCGGTACTCCAATGAGAAAGGATAGGCAGATGACGGCTTTTTCCGCTGCCGCGTAACTCGTGTCCAGCAGATTGGGAATCACCGTGCCCAGAACGCCGACGATAGCAATAATCACCATTATGTATTTGAACCGTTTTTGTCTGTCGCTCATCGGCCGTGCGCCCCCTTCTATTTTACCGTGATCGCTCCGCCGACTCCGACGAGGCTTGCTCCCGGTCCCAACGGGATGTGGAACTTCAAACCGCTCTTGCCCACCTCCGCGGATGCGCCGAGCACGCCCAGTGAAGCGGAACCTCCGATGTGCAGCTCTTTATCCGTCCAAGGAAGCGGAATATTCACGCCGCCCTCATATTTGTTTAATGTAGCCTCAGCTCCGACGCTAAGCGTACCGTCCTTGACTGCCGCCTCGACTTCGGCCTTCACCAGGCTAACCGATCCTTCGACATGATCATTCGCATAGCCTGCTTCAACAACAGCCCCGCTGGCATGCGCTCCTTCGGATAAGCTTGCTCCTGCGCTGCCTGTTATTGCTTTGGCATAAAGTCCATTCTCTTCGTGCTTGATTACGCTGCCTTCCACTTCTACTCCTTTGAGCGCTGCGTCCAGCGGGTTGCTTGAGGATTTAGCGGCCACGCCGGAAGTCTTGGATGCAGCGCCTGCCGCCGCAGCGACTCCCGCCCCGGTTGCCGCCCCGGCCATAATGCCCGCGCCTGCTAAGGCTCCTCCAGCTGCAGCACCGTTCACCATTTCATCCGTGGAACGGAATTTGACGGATATTTGCTTCAGCTCGGCGGATATCGTTTGCAAGCACTCCACGAACTTGAGCATGGTCGTCCTGGCATGCTGATAATCCCCGTAAAACCGCTCGCGGGTCATCCCTTCCCACTGACCTTCCATTTCGTGAATGCTTCGCTGGAGCCGCTGCACCATATCGCCGCTAAGTTGCCCTGATTGGGCAAATTGCGAGGATACCTGCTCCAGCCGCTCGGGTGTAACTAATATTCGATTGGACATAAATACGGACGCCCCTTCTGTCTCGCCGCCCTGCTTCTTCAGGCAGTCTAGCAACAAATTTCAATTCCATAAACTATTTAACCGATCTACCAAGCGAATAACCACATTTTTCAATTTTAGTAGGTATACAGGAAAGGGACAATCAAGCGAAGGATTCATTTTCATCAGGTCCCGATCTAGTAAAAAAGCACTGGCCTCCTCATCCCCCATGCGGATGAACAGACATCTCATCCCCGGCTTAAGCCCAGCCATGAAATCATTCCGGGGTACGGTGCCCATTACATCCCCAGCCCGTTAAAGCAGCTCCCGTTCTCTTGTACATTAGAAACAATTCATCTTTCCGAAAGAGGGTATTCATTATGAACCAACTTGCACGCGAAGCGGCCAGCGGGGCATACCGGCTGTATAAACAGGAGACATGGCTCATGCTGACGGGTCTGCTCGGCTTTTTGCTGGCCGGAATTTGCGGGGTATGGGTATTGCTCCATGGCGGACCCGTCTCGCCGGACGGAGATGTCTCCAAAGCCTTTTCCTTCAACGCGGCCCTGGGAATATTCATCCTATCCACCGCAAGCATTCTACCGGTTTCCGGCATGCGGCCGCGAAGCCAATCGATCTACCGCTGCTGTTATATTCCCCTTGTGTTGTTCTCCTACTTCGCCGAGACCGTACAACATTTCCGCGGCGTTGATCCGAGGTTCGTTCAGAACGGTTCATCCTTCGATCATGTCATCTCCACGATTTTTCCTGCCGTTGCGCTTCTGCTCATCGTGTTCTACCTGATCCTGGGGGCTCAATATTTCCGCAAGCGTGTAATAGAGGCCCATCCGGAGCTTGGTCTCGGCATCCGTTATGCCATGATCTCGGTGCTGGTATCTTTTGCGGCAGGCATCTGGATTTCCATCAACGCGGGTCGTTTCACCGGGATCGACGGCAATATCATTTGGCTGCACGGACTTGGGTTTCATGCACTGCAAGCCATTCCTTTGGTGGCCTGGCTGTCCATGAGAAAATCCGTCAATGCTGCCGTCAAACCGATAATCATCCATATCAGCGGTCTCGCCTATTTATTCGGACTGATCGCCATTGGATGGCAGACGCTTCTCGGTTACTCCTTGGCGGAATGGTCCTTGCTCCCGATTCTGGCCGGCAGCTGTTTTCTCGTTGCCTTCACGCCTGTGATATGGCTGATCAGTCAATCCGATGCATCCGCCGAACCTTTCAACCGTACCCAATCCACGCGAAATTTATAAATTGGACATAGAAAAAGAGACAGTATGGGGAACCTTCCCCGACTGTCTCATCGATAACTGCTGGCCTTGATCCATTGATCCATATCCTGATGTGGGTTTAGATAAATAAAAACGGAATGAGGAACAACAAGGCAATGGCTTCCCAAGCAAGCACATTGCCTGCGAAACCGTAGCCTCCATATGGTCCAAAACCGCCGTAGCCGTACGGTCCAAAAGCGGACGTTTGTGCACCGCCTTTGGTCGACTTCGAAGATTTTCTGCCCTTTTTCCCTTTGGCGGACAATATATATGCGGATGGGTTCGCAAATTCGAGTTCAAGACCCCGATCATGTACACCGCGAATCGTCCCCACGACTTCTCTTCCATCATGCATGACAGCGCAAACGGTTTTGCCGACGTAACCTTTGCATCCTTCTGCCGAAATTGGTATTGGCTGCAATCCTTCTCCCCCTCCCAAGCGTTTGTGTATTATATTCCTCCTGGGGAGAAGGCGGCAGAGATAGAAGTCCACGCAACCAAAATTCCGCCATTAACCTTACTTAATCGCTAGCCTTGCGGTAAGCTCTGGCCATGATATCTTCGTCGATCGCGCCTTGAAACCTTTCGGATACGATGCCGCCAGGCGAAATGACGTAGGTGGTCGGATAAGCCACCACCTCGTACCGCCCGGTGTTCTCACCATGCTGGTCGTACAGGATGGGAAAGGTGATGCCGTTCTTCTCAACAAAAGACTGTACTTCGCTCTTGCTTTTTTCCAGATGGGTCATATTGACGGCCAGTATGATAACGTCGTCATCCTGATGTTTCTCGTAAAAATCCTGCATATAAGGCATTTCGACCTTGCAAGGCGGACACCAGGAAGCCCAAAAATTAAGGAGTACGGTTTGCCCGCGGTAATCGGACAGCTTAATCTCCCTGCCTTCTGAATCGGTCAGCGTGAAATCCGGCGCGCGAAGCCCAGGCTTCAAGCCTTCCGCTGCGATTTCCTGGCTCCCCTCTTGGTGGGACGGTGCGGCTGCTTCCTGCTCGCTGGCCGTGTCCGAAGCGAAATCATAGATGACCCAGGCGAAGAGAGCCGCCATCACAACAAGGACTGCCCTGTTTTTTCCTAATCCCAGCGTAAGGAATTGAGACAGCGGCGCCTTGAAGCGAAGCCAGGTGACCGTCAGTAAGACGCCGAACAGCAGAACATAGAATAAAGAAGTCGTTGCTCGCGCGCCGTCCGCCCATAGCCAATGAAACAGGTACCCTGCCGTTCCGCTTGCAAAGGCCGATAACAGCGCCGATTTCAGCAGCAGTCCCGGTTCTTCCCTTTTCCTGTTCCAACGAAGTACAGCATAGACGATAGCAAGAATAACCCCGAGCCATAAGCCTCTGACTCCCCCCGTCATGTAGATCAGCGAGGTCGGATGCTGGAGGGTGCGGATCGGATCAAATACCAGCATCCCGAATTTCCATGAGAGAAATCCTATGATGATGACGGATAAATAGGTGTCCAGGATCCATTCCCGCTGCTTCGTGTGACGCAAACGAAGGCGAAGTGCGACGAAACCGGCCGCCGCGCAGATCAGAAATATGACAATATCGGCTCGAATCATCAACGGGCCTATCGGAATAATACTCAAATGCGAACCTCCTATAGTGCGGCAAAATGCAAAAACGATTTACCCGCCGGGGTATATCTCCATCATAGTGGATTCTCTCATTAATGTAAAACCAAGCGAAGACCTTTAGGAGGATGATCGTATTTGGTCAAGGGAGCTCCAAAGCAATGCCAATTCGGTGTGTCTTTTTCCCCCAATGACAATCTCTTTTTGCTTCAGCTCTTGAGCTCCCATATATCGATAAAATTGCTCGGCTTTATTGCCTACCAGCACCCAAACCGACAACGAACGATATCCTCTCGTTTGCAGAAATTCCTTCAACCTGGCAAATAGCCGTTTTCCCCATCCCTGCCCTTGAATTTCTTCCAAGAGATAGATTGCGTAGAGTTCTCCTTCATGGGAGATCTTCTGCTCTCGCTCCGTCCCGTACGACATAAACCCGTAAACCTCGCCATGTTCGTCTGAAATAACCAGTAGCTGTTCGTCTTCGGGCATATTGGCAAGCTTCCTGCGCCAGCCTTCTACGCGGTCCGCAATGGAAAGCTTCTGCAGAAAGTCATCATCGACGATCCCCCTGTACGTCGTTCTCCAGCTGTTTACATGTACGCTAGCAATGCCTTCGGCATCATGCTCATTTGCAATTCGAATCTGCATGGTCTTACACTTCCTCCTGTTCCTCTCTTGATCTCTTGGTATTCGCGGAGAGGCTCGAAGATCCTCTTTTTATCATTGTTTGCTTCATCCCTTATGACGCTAAGCCCACCACTAGCATAAATAAAATTATCAGGATTTCGCGATGACCCTAAGGCTGCCCGTGAAAGGAGGGCTTGTTCATGAATAAAGCAATGATACGGCTTGAAGATATCGGACCTGGCGGATGGTACGGGACGGAAGAACAACAAGCGAAGCTGCTTGTCATCGCAAGATTCCTGCACCAGCTGCAAATCCCCTTTCATCTGGCCGTTATTCCCCGATATGTTGATCCGGCGCAACATACGGACCGTTCGATAACGGACCTGCAGGATGATGCTTCCCTTCGGTTTGTTCGGCTGCTCCGCACGATGGCAGCGCTCGGCGCCTCGCTTGGCATTCACGGCTATACGCATCAGTACGGGGGATCGGCAAGCGGCGACGGATTCGAATTCGCATATTCGGAATGCACCGCCGATTGTCCGCCGGAAGATCCCCCTGAGGCTGTGACTTCGCTCCTGCAGCTGCAGCAATCCTATGCCTATCGGCGGGTTCAGCTGGGGCATCAAGCGTTCCAAACGGCGGGCTTTACCGCCGCCTGGTTCGAGACGCCGCATTATGCCGCATCGCCTGTTCAGCGGCAGATCATCGAGATCTGCAACGGGGTCCTGTACGAATCTCCGCCGGACGAACCGAATGCGAAGACAGCCGTGCTCCGGCACAACCCGGACGATCCGTCGACGAACGGAACGATCTATGTACCCACGCCGCTTTATTATGTTTCAGGCGATAACATCGAAGCCGAAGTTGCTCGCATGGAACGGACTTTAAAAGATTTCACGGGTGAACGCGAACTGGCCTCGTTCTTTTACCACCCTTATCTTGAATTTCCTTATATCCGATTCCTTGATGACGGTACCGTGCATTATGACGAAGATTCGCCGCTCAGACGGATCCTTCGGTTCTTCGAGAGGGAGCGTAAATCGTTTGTATCCTTAACCTCCATTCTCCCCTTCATACCGGATTTCAGGGAGACCCGGCTGTCGGACAGGTTGAGCATGAAGCGTCCCAAGTTTCTGCACGCCAAAAGAAACAAGCTCCCAAACCGCTGGATCATTCGGGACGAGGCCAGCAACATTTGGTACGCCATGGATCTTGCGATCCGATCTCCCCTCCGAATCCATAACGGCATACATTCGATACGTCCGTTATTGGCCGATTGGCCGCCAACCCTTAGCGGTACCGCGATGACAGGCGATTTCGACGGGGACGGCTTCATCGATACGGCTGTATGGCATGCAGAGCTTGGGATATGCCATGTTGCCTTGGGCGCCGGCAGCAGCCGTATGGCACCTGACGGGATTTGGCTGTCCGCTCCCGGAGCCCTGAATTGGAAATCCTTAACGGGAGATTTTGACGGGGACGGCAGAGATGATTTATTTCTATGGGATGACGCCACCGGTAAAGCCGCCATCGCCTACAGTTCCGGGGAGGGCTTTTCTCCTCCCCTTATTCAACATGAGGTTTCCGTACAGAGCAATGATATGATACCGTGCATCGGAGATGTAAATGGCGATGGCCTGGATGATCTGGTGGTGTGGAACTCCGCCTCCGGAGCATGTCAGGTCTGGCTAAGCAGCGGTACACGGCTTCGGCATGCCGGCGTTTGGTATTCCGCCAAGGATCCCTTGGGTTCGCCACTGTCCGTGGTGTTAGGGGATGTCGATGGAGACGGGCTGGAAGATTTGGTTCTCGTTCAACCTGCTTCAGGGAAATGGTTCATCCTGTACAGCTCGGGAACAGCCTTCGGGCGGCAGGAGGAATGTTATGGGCCATGGGCTGCCGGAGAACAGACGACGCCTTTTCTTGCTGATCTATCAGGCAACAGCCGCGTCAGTCTGCTGGCATGGTCCCCGAATCGGCACGGCGGAACCCTGGACGCCGCCATCAATTCGAGGGACCGGACAATGGGATAAGTACATGTTATACTTCTATTCAAACCTATGCGGTTTGTTCTGTTAAGTTATATTTCAATCCTTATTCCTATGTTTGGAGGAAAAAATCATGGCACCACCCAATACGGCCGGTTCAGCGGCACCGATCAAAATCGTGAAACCGAAGCTCCCCAAGCAGCTTGAGCCTGTGATCCTGTCCGATGCCGGCATTGACGACGAATCCTCGTTCGTTCAATCCGCTTGTCAGGACGAGACGCTTGTCTATGTTACGGCCAACAAGGTTCAGTTCGACCAAATGATCTTTGATAACGTAACGTTCCAACACGTCACGCTCCATCATGCCGAGCTGACAGACCTCGTGTTCAACCACTGCGACTTGTCCAATGTTGATCTCAGCGAGGCCATCATGTATCGGGTACAATTTAATCATTGCAAAATATTGGGGCTCGACCTGACGGCCGCCACCATCCGTAATGTCGTATTCGATCATTGTACGGGCGACTATGCCACGTTCCGGTTTGCCAACATGAAACAGGTATCCTTCCAATCGACATCGCTCGTCAAATCGGATTTTTATCATTCCGAGTTAAGCAAGGTAGAGTTGTTGGACTGCCAGATCGATCAATCGCAGTTCTCCGGCACGAAGCTTGCGGGAATCGATCTAAGCCGAACGGACTTCCATCATATCGGCGCGACCCTGGAAGATCTTCAAGGTTGCATTATTTCGCCGCATCAAGCCATCCCGCTAACCAAAATATTCGGGCTTGTCGTAAAAGAATAACCTCTTGTCGCTCCATTCCAGTTCGGAATAGACAGGTTAGCCAGGTGCGATATAGAGTTCCCGACACAGTGTAAAGCGGCTTACCCCGGGTCCAGTTGACCTTTGGGGTAAGCCGCTATGAACATGTAACGCAATATTATTGATCCAGGGTATACTTCGGCAAATCAAGCGGAAGCGGTGCCGGAATGCCGCAGGTGCTGGACATCTCATACCGTTTGCCGTCATCGGAAGCATCATGGAACCCCCACATGGCTTCAAGCACATGATAGGCAAGCTCGCCGCTCGCCCGATGAGCTCTTCCGCTCCGAATGGCATAAGCCATATCGGCGGGACCGATGCCTCTGGTATTCTCGTTGTATCCAGGCAGCAGCGGTTCTTCCGTCCACTCGGTTTCGCCGGTCAATCGGTATTTTACCGGCCCGCCGAAGGTGTTGGGATCCGGAACGAGAAGCGTACCCTTGGTGCCGTAAATTTCAATATTAGGAAGCGTGCTGCCTCCAAAAACATCGAAACTCGTAATCAGCGTGCCGATGGCTCCATTCTGAAAATCGATAAGTCCGGCTACATGCGTAGGAATGTCTACCTTAATCTTCTGCCCTTGCTTCTTCTCGCTGGTAATGGTCCGCTCCGCGAGCGCAGCGCCGGTCATTCCGCTAATGCCACGGATCGGTCCCAGCAATTGGACCAGTGCCGTCAGGTAGTAAGGCCCCATGTCAAACATTGGCCCGCCGCCGGCGGCATAATAAAATTCCGGATCCGGATGCCAATGCTCATGTCCGCGGCTCATCATGAATGCGGTTGCTGCGATCGGCTTGCCGATACGTCCATCCTCAATCAGCTTCAGGGCCGTTTGGATACCGGCTCCAAGGAATGTCTCGGGCGCGCATCCTACCAGCAGCCCTTTGGCTGCTGCCATGTCCAACACCGCTCTGCCCTCTTCCCGGGTTACGCCCAGCGGCTTCTCGACGTACACATGCTTGCCGGCTTCCAATGCATCCAGCATAATTTGCGCATGAAGGGCAGGAATCGTCAGATTAATGACCAGCTCAATTTCCGGGTCCGCGAGCAGCTCCTCGGTGGTATAAACATTCGGGATATTATATTTGACGGCCTGTTCCTCGGCACGGGCTCGATCGATATCCGCACAGGCCGTCAGCTCCAGGATGTCGAACTTGTGGCAGTTTTCCATATAAATGCCGCTGATTTTACCGCAGCCGATAATGCCTACCTTTACCTTCTTCATGATCCCAGTCTCCTTCTGCCTTTATTGGCTGTCTCCCATGCCTGTGTAGCCCTGACCTTCGGTAAAGAAACTCATGTCCGAGCCGGCATACAATGACTTGCCCTCGGCGGCCCACAGCAGTCCTCTCCGCATCATTTCCTTCACCTGCGGCATGTCGACGATATCTGCATGATGACCCAGCGAATTGTAATAGACCCGTCCGTATCCCCAGCGCTTCGTCCACGCCACCGGCATGTCAACCGCTTTGTTCAGCAGATGCGGTCCTGCCGCAACCGGAAAACGGGTGGTGGCCAGCACTTCGACGGCCGGATCCACATGCAGATAATACTGCTCGGATGCCACGGTGAAATCCTGCAGCCCTTCCACAAGCGGACTAGAGCTGGATTTGATCTCGACCCGGTACTCCACTCCGTCGTTCCCCGGATGCGCAACCCAGTTTCCACCCGTCATGAACTGCCAATCCACATTATTGCGGAAAGAATCGCACATCCCGCCATGACAGCCGGCCAAGCCGGTTCCCTTCTGCACCGCAAGCGATACGTTCTCCACTTGCTTCTTCGATATTTCGCCCATCGTCCATACCGGCACGATCAGATCCAAAGCCTGCAGCTTCTCGGCATCGTTAAATGCATCCAGCGTGTCGGATACTTCCACTTCATACTGCTCGCCCCGAAGCAATTCCGCGAAAATGCCGGCAACCTGCTCCGGCTCGTGTCCGTCCCAGCCGCCCCATACGATTAAAGCCTTTTTCATGCGTAGCACTCCTTTTTTATGTGTCCGGCCAAGCCCTGGCCGAATGACTATGATTACATTTCAGACAGCTGCACCCAGCGGCGTTCTTCAATCGATTTATCCACGGCTTCCAGGACGGCTTGGCATTTTACGCCGTCCGCGAAATTAGGCACGGGCTGCCGTCCTTCCGAAATCGCGTTCGACAGCTCCAGGATTTCATGCGTAAAGGTGTGTTCGAAACCGATCGTATGCCCCGGCGGCCACCATGCTTCCATATAATCGTGTACGGGATCGGTAGCCAGTACCCGGCGGAAGCCCTGAACGTCCTCATCGTCGGTCGTGAAGTAAACCTCCAGTTCGTTCATCCGTTCAAAATCAAATTTCACGCTGCCCAAGCTGCCGTTGATCTCGAAGGAATTGGTGCTGCGGTGTCCCGCGGCAAACCGCGTGGCCTCGAAGCTGCCCAGCGCCCCATTCTCGAAGCGGGTCATGAATAACGTAGCGTCGTCTACCGTAACTTGGCCCATGGGGCCGCCTTCGCTTCCTTTTGCGCTTAATCCGGTCATCTCGCTGGCAATGGGACGCTCCTTGATGAAGGTCTCGCTCATCCCGATTACTTCCTGCATATCCCCGACCAGATAATGCGCGAGGTCGATCAGGTGAGCGCCCAGATCCCCGTGCGAGCCGGAGCCGGCCACTTCCTTCTGTAACCGCCATACCAGCGGGAACTGCGGGTCCATGATCCAGTCCTGCAGAAACCAGGCACGGAAGTGATAGATCTGGCCCAATCTGCCGCTGTCAATCAATTTCTTGGCCAGTCTTACGGCCGGAGAAAATCTGTAGTTAAATCCGACCATATGGGTAACTCCCGCATCTTCCGCAGCCTGCAGCATCTCTCTGGCGTCGGCCAAGGTCAGCGCAAGCGGCTTCTCACAAAAAATATGCTTGCCGGCCTTCGCCGCGGCCATGGCAATTTCCTTATGGGCGTCGCTTGGAGCATTGATATCGATCAGATCGATATCCTCCCGATTCACGAGCTGTTTCCAATCGGTAACGCTTTCACGCCAGCCCAGCTGATCCGCCGCTTCCTGCACGGCCGACGCATTGCGGCCGCAGATTGCCACCATTTCAGGCTTCAGCGCCTTCGGAAAAAACATCGGAAGGCTTCGATATGCGTTGCTGTGGGCTTTGCCCATGAATTTATATCCGATCATGCCGACACGTAATTGTTTCATCTTTCATTCCTCCTTGAATAAGGGTTCATTGATTTCGATGAAGCGAAGATGCGCGGACCACTAGGCGAGTAGGCAGCTGCCGATGCAGCGCGGCGTTCGATCCGCTGCCGTCCGGCGAATCGGAGTCGTCCAGCAGGCGGAGCACATGCTCCGCGGCAAGACACCCCAGTTCATAGAAAGGAACTCTTACGCTGGTAAGCGACGGGGTGCAGAGCTCTGCAGCCTCCGAGTCGTCATAACCGACAAAGGCAGGCATTCGATCTTCTGCAATACCTAACGCGCGCAGGCCCTGCTGCAATCCGATCGCCATGCGGTCATTGGCCGCAAACACCGCTTCGATCCGGTCCAGCTTCCCGGCGATTAGCTCGGCTGCGGCATACCCGCTCTTGCGGCTGAAGTTGCCCTCGAACAGCAAGGATTCATCCGGCTTGATTCCCGCTTCGTTCAGTGCCCGGGTGTACCCCTTCAGCCGGTCGCGACTGTTGGAATACTGGGGCGGGCCATTAAGAAAAGCAATCTGCCGGAACCCCTGCCCGATCAAGTGATGAACGGCTTGATAGCTGCCTTCAACATGATCCGCATCCATGACATGAAACGCCTCGCCGTCAAAGTATTGATTAATAAGGCAATAAGGGCGGTCCGCTTCACTCAGCTGTTGGATGGCTGCGCGCTCGCCTTCATCGTCCCGGGCGCCGAGAATGATGCAGGCATCCACCTTCTGGGTACGAAACAGGTTCAAGTAATCCATCGAACCGCCGGGTTCACGGAACAGCATCAACAGGTCATGCTTGCTCTCCAGCGCCTTACTGCCGATACCGCTTAGGATCTCCGAAAAATAATAGGCGGAGAATATGCGAGCTTTCGGCAGGTAAGGCATAACCACACCAAGATTACCGCTCCTGCGCCGCGCAAAACTTCGGGCTAGCGCGCTTGGGGTATATCCAAGCCGATCCGCCGCTTCCAGCACGCGCTGCTTGGTCTCCTCCTTGATCGGCCCGACCCCGTTCAGGACGCGGGATACCGTTGCTTCCGAAACGCCGGCCAGCTGTGCTACCTCTTTACGACTAGCGATAATCATCAAGCCTCCTGAAATTTATGTACGCGCGTACATTTTCTCATGGAGCATGGCAGTTGTCAACCGCTTTCCCATCATTCATCCTATTCTTTTTGAAACCTACATATTGTTCTTGCACCGTCTTATCGGATGTGCAATAATCATCCCCATAGACTTATTAAATACGTTTAAAAAGAGTGGAAGAGGTGATTCATACGCGCAAAGAAGCTTTGCCTACGCCGCAATCCATGAAATTCGCCGTCCGGCGCGCGCTCCGTTCGTCGCTTCTGGAGCTGGGGAGCGGAACCAAAGCCGAGCTCAGCGAAAGACTCGGCATCAGCTTTCCGACGGTGAGCAAAGTTGTGGAGCTCATGGTGCAGGAAGGTGAAGTCAACCTGCTCGGACTGGATGAATCCAGCGGCGGCCGACGTGCGAACCGCTATGCTTTTAATCCGGATTACATGCTCGGTCTCGCCGTTTATTATGAGAAAGAGCAGAGCGTATACACTGTTTTTAATTGGAACGGCGACTTGCTCGAGCGGAAGGCTGAAGACGGCATCCTTCATCATGGACCGGAAGCCTTGGCTTCCCAAATGGCAAACTGGACCCGCCGTTATCCAGAGATTCGCTCCATCGCCGTTGGCATGCCGGCGGCGGTGCGGGACGGTATTATTTTTCATGTGCCGTCGTATGGAACATTCCAGGATTACAATCTCCAATCTTACCTGGAGGATCTGTTCTCCATTCCTGTCATCATAGAGAATGACATGAATGCAGCCGTGCTCGGTTACCACAATCTCAGCGGCTCGGCGGAGGCCTCCCTCATATACGTGTACCTCGGTCACAACGGGCCGGGGGCCGGACTGCTCATTAATGGAAACGTTGTTCGCGGCCGCTCGTTCTTCACGGGCGAGATCGGCTTCGTCCCGATGAGCGAGGGCAGCAATTTTCAAGACATATTGGAACGTAATCGTTCCGTGTTGAGCAGTCTCATCGAGCCGGATCAGGAGCAAATCGATGCGTTAAGCCGGCTAAGTGCCGCCTTCGCCGCGATTCTCAATCCCGATGCCATTCTGTGGTGCGAGCATAACCTCTCGCCCTCCGCCCTGCTCTCCATTAAAGAGCGTGCTTCCGCCTACGTGCCGGAGCGGCATCTTCCCGAAATGCTGCTTCGCGATTGGGAACACGACTATCTAGCCGGCTTGCAGCGGATCGCTCTGGATATGATGATATCCGATACAAGCGCAATGTAAAATTCAACAATGACGATTGGGGATTAACCGTGAATACTGACCTTCAACCAAAAACAAAACCTAAATTGAGCAAAGACTACACCCTGCATTTGGCAACGATCTTTCTCGGCTTTATCATATTTGGGATATCGGAGAATATTAAGGGGCCCGCCATTCCGCGGATCCAGTTCGATTTTCGATTGGATGAAATGCAGATCGGCACCTTGCTCTCCCTGAACGCACTCGGGTATCTGATCGCGTGCTCCTTCACCGCGCTGTTGACCCGGAAGATCGGAATCAAGTGGGTCAGCATGGCTGCCTTCGGATCGATGGCCATCTCGGGCGTGTTGATTTTCCTGTCCCACAGCTACCCGCTGTTCACCGCATCCTACTTCTTAATGTACATTGGGAACGGTATGCTGGAGATCGGCCTCGCAATATTGTCAGCCCGGATCTTTGTGCGCAATACGGGCACGATGATGAACCTGTCCCATTTCTTTTACGGTATCAGCTCAACGGTGGCCCCGATGATTGCATCCGGTCTCATGACCGTTACCGTGTTTAATTACACGTTGGATTGGCGGGGCATGTACCTGGCCATGCTGATGTTATCCATACTTCCCATGATCCCGGCACTCATGAGTAAGTTTCCCGGGGACAATCTATCCGAAACGGAACGGACTCCGCTGAAGCTGCTGGTCAAAGATCCCGCGCTGTGGCTGGTCGTTATGATCCTATCCTTCGGCGTCGTATCGGAGATGGCGGTTGGCGGATGGCTCGTCAACTTTCTTGAAAAATCGTACAAATGGGAACCTGCAGCGGCAGCCGGCATGCTATCCGCGTTCTTCCTCTGCTTCTCGGCGGCACGCCTGCTGCTTGGCCCGATCACGGACCGGATCGGCTTCACGCTGTCCATCATCATTCTATCCGGACTGACCGGAGTATGTACGTTTGTCGCGATTTTCGGCGGAGAATCCTACGCCTTCCTGTTTGCGGCGGCAGGCATCGGGATTGCCCCGATCTATCCGACGGTTATGGCTCTCATTGCCAAAAGATATCCGAATGAGAGCGACACCGCGATTACGTTCACCGTCACCATGATGGGGATCGGCAGCGTCATCGGCAATTACGCGATCGGCGCGATCACGAACGGATTCAAGCAAATGTACGGCAGCGGTACAGAGCTCGGCCTGCTGCGCGGGCTCCAGGCCGGCTATGGCTTCATTGGATTATGTGCCGTTCTGTGCTCGCTATTCGGTATCGTCTTGTACCGATATTTAAAAGTCCGCAAGCAATTAATCTGATACTCATTCCAACATGAAAGGGAGCCCTCTCAGTTTACAAGAAGGCTCCCTTTTTGTTTATCCATCGTCGGTCTGTTCCGGCCGAATTAACCCAAGTCGGGTGTGTCGACAAGCTCGATGCTTGCCGTTTCGGTATGATGCAGCTCAAATACCAAGATTTCATTCCGTCCCTGCTTCAGCAGCGGTCCAGGCAGATACAGCGCTGCTTGCGGCCCTTGCTCCCAGTAGCGCCCCAGATTGAAGCCATTGACCCAGACGACCCCTTTTCCCCATCCGTCTAAGCGGATAAACGTATCGCCAATGTCATCCACCAAGAATTCGCCGCGATAGAAGGTAGGTCGATCCTGCTGTTCCAAAGGTCCCTCCAGCGGTTGAAACGGTGCCGCATTCGGATGATCAAGCGGTAAGGGATAAATGCTCCAGTCATACAGGAACTGGTTGTTCATTCGGACTCCCTCCGTGATTCCTTTATAATCCTTCAGCTTCGGCCCGTAATTGATGCGTCCCATATTCTCGACAACGATCTCCAGCTTGGCGCCGGCTGCCGGAACATCGATTGGCAGGGCTTTGGCATCCCAACGTTCCACCGTCCCTTGATACTTTCCGTCCAGGAATACCTGTGCCCGGTCATGCACCTCTTGCAGATGCAGGGACTCCCCTTGGCGCGGCCCGGATATATGCGTTGCGTAAACCGTGAAGCCATAGCTTTGGCCCAGCCGTTCCATCGGTACGGGTGCCGTGCGTTTCTGCTCCTCGGAAAGCGCAGGCAGATGCTCCAGCAGGTCGGCATAGTGCGTCATGCTCACCGAGCCATAGCTTATTTTCTTGACAGGCTGCGGGAGGCTTGGCAAATCGGAGAGCTCTTTTCCCTGATGCTGTGCGATCGCGCTTCGAATGGCTTCGAATTTGGCCGTCACGTCCCCGCACTCCGAGAGAGGCGCATCATAATCGTAGCTGGTTAGCGTCGGCTCATACTTTTCGTGAAAATTCGCCCCGTTATAGAATCCGAAATTCGTTCCGCCATGAAACATATAGAAGTTCACGGATGCATTCAAGTCCAGCATTTCCTTGAACACGGCAGCAGCATCCTCCGCATCCCGGGTATGGTGGGGCTTCAGCCAATGATCAAACCAACCGTTCCAGTATTCCATGCACATCAGAGGATCTTCCGGACGGTACTCCCGCAGTTTATCAAAAGCCTCCTTCGTTCTTGATCCGAAATTGACCGTGGCAAGCACGCCGGGAACGGCTCCGCCCTGCAGCATTCCGTCCGTGGGACCATCCGAAGTGAACAGCAGCACGTCCACTCCCCGCTTGATCAAGCCATCCTTCAAATACTCCAGATATGCCGTATCATTTCCGTAACTCCCGTACTCGTTCTCGATTTGCATCGCAATCACGGGACCACCCTTGGAGGTCAGTAACGGAACCAATCGCGGAATCAGCTCATCATAATATTGGTCGACCTTCTCCAGATAAACCGGGTCCATGCATCGAAGCTGAATATCCGGATTTTGCAGCAGCCAGGATGGAAGTCCTCCAAATTCCCATTCTGCGCATATGTAAGGGCTCGGCCTAAGGATGACATGCAGCCCGAGATCGCCGGCGATACGGACGAACCTTTCCAGGTCGGCAATGCCATCAAACACAAATTGTCCTTCCTTCGGTTCATGCAAATTCCACGGAATATAGGTTTCCACCGTGTTCAATCCGCAGCTTCTCAGCTTCATCAGCCGATCTTCCCAATATTCCGGAACCACCCGAAAATAATGGATGGCACCAGACAAAATCTGAATCGGCTCATCCCCCAGCAGGAATTGTTGGTTAACCGCTTTCAATTGAGCTTTCATAGCTTGTTTCCTCCTAACACGTTTCATTTGCTTTCTATTGCCATCATCTATCAAAATCCCATGCTGCTCAATCTCCAAATGGGGCATTCTTTATACCTTTTGTGCCGAATCATCGTTATGGTACAATATAAGGCATCATTATCGGCGTTTTGTATGCCCAAAAGGAGCCAGCTGTCATGGATATCGCTTTTCGCTTTCCCAATATGATTCAAACGCTGCAGGTAACCGGATGCCATTTTGATTCCCAGCCGCCAGGCTGGAGTTATCCGAGGCATCACCATCACCTGTTCGAGCTGCTATACTGTCTGGAAGGCGAAGTCCTGCAGGAAATTCATCGGGATTCCATTCAGCTCCGCGAAGGGGAATGGCTTCTGATCAAATCCGGGGTGCCCCATCAAACCTCGAATGCATCCAACAAGCAGTATGGGTACTTCAATGTTCATTTCGATCTGGATGATGCAGAAATTCGAAGCTCGTTATCCGCTGCCCCTTTCCGACATATTCGCCAGCACGAAAGCGAGCGCAGCAAACTGGCTGCCTACGTTCAAGAGCTGGAGGGAATCGTCCGGCGCAGCCAGCCGGCAGCCCATTCGGTCCGTCCGGAGAACCAGCCAAGCGATTACAATCTCACGTTTGAGGACAGGCTTCTGCTCCAGTCCTACACCCTGCTCATCATCCATGATGTGCTCTCTCTCTTGAAGATGCAGGATGCGCTGAAGCCGCCCCGCGTTTTATCTGCGGCAGCAGGCACCCCTAAACCGTCCTCCCTGCTTGCAGCGGATGCGGCTCATGCCATCGAAGCGAAGCTGTCGTCGGGATTGACCGAAGAGATATCGGTCATGGCTGTGTCCCAAGAGCTTAATTTAAGCCGAAGCCAATGCTCCAAGTTGTTCCGCCAAGTGTACGGGATCTCGCCTAGACAATATATCAGCCGCCAGAAGCTCAGTCTGGCCAAAGAGCTGCTGGTCACGACCCATCTGCCGATGAACGCAATCGCCGACAAACTCGGTTTTCGCTCAGCCAGCCATTTTTCCAGGCAATTCCGCCGCTGGACCGGGCAGTCGCCGACGGAATACCGGCCCAGGCACTAAGCCATGATAAGCATTAAAGAACCTCCAATAACGAGTACCACGAAAATAGCCATCCCTTTGAGGATGGCTGTTTTTCTGTATTGGCTGGACTTCATCAATTCATATGGCATCATGATCGGATAATATAAAATCCAAGTATTTTTAGTTAGTTACTTGACATTCAATAGTTAAATTGAGTATGATACAACCTATAGTTCTCAGCTATATTTAAGTTAGTTGATAACATTTTAAACCAAAAAGACAAGGAGTGGTCTATCTCATGGGTAATTATTCTTCGGCAGGCACTTTCATTATTCGGGTGATTCTGGGGGTCATCTTTATGGCTCACGGTTTGGATAAATTCCAGAGCGGCATCGGGAATATCGAAGGATTCTTCGCAAGTCTGGGAATCCCTGCCTTTATGGCTACCGTTGTAGCCATCATCGAAATCGTGGGAGGAATTGCGCTGATTATCGGTTTGGGAACAAGAATCGCTTCTCTGGTTCTTGGGGTCGTGCTTGTCGTGGCGATTTTTCAGGCGAAGCTGGGCATGGGTTTCCTTGGTGGTTATGAACTGGATATCGCGCTGCTGGCCATGGCCGTACATCTTGTTCTTAGCGGCAGTAGCCTGCTCTCGGTTGATTCGCTGTTCAGCAAGAAGAACAAAGCCTGACGCGGACAAGAGCGTCCTCAAGGTTGTCGTGGCGGCAATTCCATGAAAAAGAGCTGTGCGCAGATTCGTTCCGAAAGGAATGAAACTGGTACAGCTCTTTTCTAGTGATCTCATGAATAGAAGCTGCCTCCCGCTTCTGCCGCTGAAGCCGGCTTGAGTTGTCTTAATAGGTTGTAAGTTTCTGTAAAGATAATGAACCATTCCCGTTCTAAAAAAGCCTGCTCCCATGATCCATCCATGAGAACAGGCCGATGACTATACGGTATTTTCTATGAAGCACTAACGGTGATCGACCAACGGTCTTGCCCCGGATACGGGCAGCGCTTGTCTTTCAGCTTCGCGGCAATCTGTACGATGCATCCGCACTGCGTACACGTGGTGTCCCCTTGCAGCTTAGGGCATGTGAAGCACGCACGAAGACGGGCATCATACTCGTCATCCGGCACGCACCGGTCCGATGAGAACATCGGGGAGGACAGCACGCGCGTGATCTGCTCATCGCTGACCCGGTAATCGTCATGACAACCTTTACACCGATTATCCGCCATGACCTTCGTTTATTCCGCCGTGATCTCAAGAACGGTAACGGACATCGGTGCCAGCTTCGCACGCAGTACGTCACCTTCCTGTTCAAATGCAGTGAATGCAGCCGGCTTGAGAACCTCCGGCGATTCAAAGGTGTTATGAGCGTCCAGCGAATCGGCGGCAAGCTGCCGGCCAACGATTTGCTTCACCGCACCGCTTAATCCCCGCAGCTGGATCTTCACGTCGCTCTGCTCCGCGTGACTAACATTACACAGGCTTACATGGATTTTTCCGGCTTCATCCCTCGAGGCTGTCACGGATACTTGCGGGATCTTCTCGCCATTCATCTCATAATCGGCCCCGCTGTGATGGGTAGCCAAACGTTCGGCATCCTGATGCACTTTATACATATCAAACACATGATAGGTCGGGGTAAGGATCATCTTCTCGCCTTCCGTCAAGATGACGGACTGCAGGACGTTGACGATCTGCGCGATGTTGGCCATCACCACCCGATCGTTATGCTCGTGGAAAATATTCAACGTCAAACCCGCCACCAGGGCATCGCGGATCGTATTCTGTTGGTACAGGAAGCCAGGGTTCGTGCCGGGCTCGACATCAAACCAGGTGCCCCACTCATCCACGATGAGCCCGATGCGCTTATTAGGATCATACTGATCCATAATCGCCGAGTGTCTCGTGATCAATTCATCCATATGGAGCGCTTTCTTCATGGTGGTGAACCATTCCTGCTCGCTGAATCCGGTGGCAGGTCCTTTGCCTGTCCAGAATTCGCCCGGAATCGTGTAATAATGAAGGCTTATGGCATCCATGTACGGATGCGCTTCCCTCATGACGGTTTCCATCCAGCGGTAATCGTCCACATTCGGTCCGCAAGCAATTTTGTAGATCTTGTTCTCGCCATAGTTGCGGACGTAAGTCTGATAGCGTCTATACAAGTCCGCATAATATTCCGGCCGCATATTTCCACCGCAGCCCCAGTTCTCGTTCCCGACACCAAAATATTTCACGTTCCACGGCTTTTCGCGGCCATTCTCCTGACGCCATGCGGCCATCGGCGACACGCCGTCAAAGGTCATGTATTCAACCCATTCCGACATCTCCTGAACGGTGCCGCTGCCGACATTGCCCGATATGTAGGGTTCGCAGCCCAAAAGCTCGCAGAGACGCAGGAATTCGTGCGTACCGAAATGGTTGTTCTCCACAACGCCGCCCCAGTGCGTATTGACCATCTGTTTCCGATTCTCCCGCGGCCCGACGCCATCTTTCCAATGGTATTCGTCGGCAAAACAACCGCCCGGCCAGCGCAGAACAGGTATATTCAGCTGTCTCAACGCATCCAGCACGTCATTGCGGATCCCTTCCGTATTAGGTATCGGCGAATCCTCGCCCACCCAGATTCCTTCATAAATGCAGCGGCCCAGATGCTCGGAGAAATGTCCATAAATATTGCGATTGATTTTGCCTTTGGATACGTCTGAATGAATGGTAATAACCTGACTCATGACTTTTTCCGCTCCTCGCTATTATTTTATAGATATTTATATGAAACAGTTTATAAATCTTTAAAACAATGATATCGATCAATTCCGATTCCGTCAACCAATAATTTAAACGCTTTCACAATATAGCCTTATTTTTCGCCAAAAAAAAGACCAGCCCAAGCCGATCTTTCGATCCAGCTTTGAGCCAGTCCTCTTTAACGCGATGCCCGATTTAAAAACTCGCGGGTCCGCTCCATCTTCGGCTGGTTAAATATTTGATCCGGCGTTCCGGCTTCGACTACTTGTCCGTGATCCATGAAGATGATCCGGTCCGCCACTTCCTTGGCAAAACTCATCTCATGCGTCACGATCACCATCGTCATGTGCTCCTCGGCCAGCTGCTTGATGACGGCCAGCACCTCGCCGGTCAGCTCGGGATCCAGTGCCGATGTCGGTTCATCGAACAGCATGATGTCCGGATTCATCATAAGCGCTCGAGCAATAGCCACGCGCTGCTTCTGACCGCCCGACAAATTTCCGGGGAGTACATCCGCTTTATCGGACAAACCGACCTTTTGCAAAAGCGCGGCGCCGTTCGCTCTTACTTCTTCTTTGCTTTGTTTCTTGACATGTTTGGGCGCAAGGCCCAGATTCTCCTGTACCGTCAGATGCGGAAACAGGTTGAAGTGCTGAAATACCATGCCCATCCGGGACGTGATCGCTTTGATCTGCTGCGGACTGGAATATGCGCCGTCCTTCACCAAATACTGATCCTGCACCTTGATCGATCCGCCGTTGATTTCCTCCAGATGCACCAGGCTGCGGAGCATGGTGCTCTTTCCCGAACCGGAAGGCCCGATGACGGCAATCACTTCATTCTTCTGAATCTCAAAGCTGACGTCCTTCAGCACGTCCAGCGAGCCGAAGGATTTTTTCAAATGGGTTACTTCGATAATTGCCATTGCGCGACAGTCCTTCTATTCATATTTGAATCGCCGTTCCAGAAATTTAAACAGCAGCGTTAACACAAGCGTCATCAGCAGGTATATCACGCCCGCAATAACAAACGGCATAATCGTGAAATCCCGATTGACCGCCGTATACGCGAAGTGCAGCAGCTCCGGCACCGCGACGGCATACAGCAGAGCCGTATCCTTCACCAGCGTAATGGATTCGTTGGATACCGCCGGCAGGGCTACGCGGAACATCTGGGGCAGAATTACTTTCGTGGTCGTCTGCCAGCGGTTCAGGCCCAGCACCTTAGAAGCTTCATATTGCCCCTTGTCAATCGCCAAGAGTCCTCCGCGGAAGATTTCCGCAAAATAAGCGGCATAGTTCAGCACGAATGCCAAGCATGCAGCTACAAAACGATCCAAAACGAGATATTCTCCGATCACCGGCAGCACCGGCAGCCCAAAGCAGAAGAACAGCAGCTGCAGCAGCAGCGGGGTACCGCGAAAAACATATATATAGGCATTGGCCAACCAAGCCAGCGGCTTGATTGCGCTTCGAACCATTAACGTGAACACAAACCCGAGCGGAATGGAGGCCAGAATGGAAATCAAGAACAACAGAATCGTGGTCTGCGCGCCCTCCAGCATCGGTTTGCCGATTTGAACGATGTAATCCATACTCATATCTGCTTAACTCCTAATGGAAAAGCTTCCGAACAGAGGAAAGTTTTCCGATGATTTCATTATATCGATCGATTGGAACACAAAACCGGAGCCTTTGGTCAAAGTCCGGTTTCTTGGAATACCTATGGGAGGTTGGATGACCAACCTATTGGGAATGCTTACTTCAAAACTTTGTCTTCCCCGAACCACTTCTCGGAAATCTTCGCGGCCGTGCCGTCGGCATTCATGTCGTCCAATGCTTTCTGCAGGCTTTCCAGCAGTTCCTCATTGCCTTTCTTCACTCCGATCCCGTACTGCTCCGGTGCCAGGGACTCCTCCAAAATCTTGTACGTTCCCTCTTCCTTGGACATGTAGTATTTCATGACCACTTCGTCAATGATCACGGCGTCTACGCGTCCATTCTTCAAATCGCTTAATGCCAGCACATTGTCGGGAAATTCGGAAATGTTCTTCACTTGCTCGTGAATGGCATTGGCGCTCAGCGCATCGGCTGCCGAGGATAGCGACTGCAATCCGACCTGTTTGCCGGCCAAATCGCCGATCGTTGCGATATCCGAATCGTTCAGCACCGCGACGACCTGACTGTTCTCCAGATAAGGCTTGGTGAACAGCACTTTCTCCTTGCGCTCATCGGTGATGGTATAACCGTTCCAGATCAAGTCAATGCGTCCGCTGCTAAGCTCGGATTCCTTCGCTTTCCAATCAATGGGCTGGAACTTGACTTCCTTGCCCATTTTCTCGGCGGCTGCGCGGGCATAATCGATATCAAAGCCGACAATCTCATTGCTCTCGTCGCGGAATCCCATGGGCGCGAACTTGTCGTCAATTCCGACCACCAGCTCATTCCCCCCGCTTGCCGAGCTCGAACAGCCGACGACAGTTAATAAAAGCATGAAGCCTGCTAACACGGATGCTATCTTTTTCACCAAAAAATCCCCCTCGTAGACGTTAAGCGCAGTCATATTCTGGGATCTATATCAATCCTCGTCCTATGCATAACTGCTTTTTCACTTTAATACGTTATCAAGACTCCATGATAGCATATTAGCAGAGAAGAGTCGATAGTTTCATAGAATGGCCACTTTTCACCACTCATCATGAAATTTATGTATTTTCATCCTATTTTAAGGTTATTTTAAGGATGATTTCAGTTTAGCGGGAAAGAATGATGGACTGTAAGACCAACAACATGAAAGGCGGTAAACAACAATGACAACCCACTTGAAGTCAGTGAAGCGGCTGGTGCTGCTAGCCATCGCTGTAGTCATGGGCCTCGCTTATCTTCCCGTCTCGGTTTCGGCGGAACCGATCGGACAGCAATCGGAATCACCGGCTGTTCCTTCGTCCAAGGACGAACGCGGGCAACATAAACCCGGCCATATGTTCAAGGCCATCTCCGAGTTTCTGAAGCTGGAGCCTCAGGTTCTCCGGGATAAACTCAAAACCTCGACCCTCGCGGAAATAGCCAAAGAGCAAGGCGTATCGAGAGAAGCCATGAAAGCCAAGATCATGGAGCTGCTGAAGGAGAAAATCGCTTCGCATCCAAAGCAGCTGGGCAAATCCATCGATTACTCCGCGGCGGCGGATAAGCTGCTTGACGCCAAGGGCGGATGGCACAAGCAGCGGATGCATCAGCGGCACGGCCGGCTGATCTCGGATAGCGACGAGCTGGCCAAGCTGCTGAAGACAACGTCGGACCAACTTAAGGCATCGCTGCAATCCGGAAAATCGCTGGCCCAGATCGCGAAGGAGCAAGGCGTGCCCGTCCAGTCCGTCATTGATCAGCAAGTCCAGGCACTCACGAAGCGCCTGGATCGGAAGTTGTCCGAGGGCAAGGTGACGAAGGAAGAATACGAGGAGCGGAAATCCAAGATAGCACCCTTCGTCAGCGACGTGGTCAACGGTAAAATCAAACCGATGAAACACCAGCACTACAGCAAAGATGCCGGTTAACGCTTGCCGTTAGGCTTAGAAACAAACATAAGAGCCGCCCATCGGTAGGATTAACCGAAATGGAGCGGCTCTTCATCAGTTCGCTTCTCTATTTTCATGATAAATTAAGGTACATACTGTTGGATGATCTTCACGACGACGCCGTCTTCAACGGTGATATGAAACGGAAACCATTTCATGTCCACGATATCATCCTTATTGTAAATGTCCGCGAATTTGCTCAGGCTCACCGGCTGATTCCAGGAAATCTGGGCATCCTCATATCGTCCGGTATGGTCGTACAGCTGGAGCAGCACTTCTGCATCGTCCGCTACTGGAAGTTCCTTATGCTCTTCCGTATCGTTCACGATATAATAGCCGTCCGGGGCCTCGGTCATCTCAGGGTCCTGCTCCCGTTCGCGGAACACCTGATTCGCTTCCTCTCCCTCATACCACTCGATTGGATCTACTAGAAGAAAGACCTTGCCGTCTTTGATTTCCAGTCCGTTTATGTAGGCAGCTTCCTGATTTGAAGCTTTCGGAACCGGCTCATAATTGTTGCCTGAGGCTACACCGACGGTTGTCATCATGATCAGGACAAGCAGCATCATTGCTCCCAATTTCCAAGCCGACTTCTTCATCTTCTCATCGCTCCCTCTCCATACTTCTACTGATAGATTAGATTTGTATCACTTTCTACCACGGAATCCGACTCAACAAACATTAATGGTCATTAACCCAATTCTTGGGATTTGAAACACGTATGTACTTGTGGTTCCTAATTCTTTCCTTCATTATACGAATCGCCGCCGTAAAAAGGATGTCATTTCGATGTAAATTCATTACAATATTTCAATTTTCGTAAGCGCTTCATATAGATTGGAGCGGGACTGCATGATCCAGAATCCGAGAAAACAGCAAAACAAAAACAAGCCGACCACGCTGATTCCTCAGTCGATGGTCTGGCTTGTTCCTATAACCAGCTATTATTGGTTGAATGCTTCGGTCAGAACCGGAACGATTTGCGATTTACGGGAAACCACGCCTTTAAGAAGCGCCTTGTTCTCCGACAGAGATACATTGTACGCTCTCTCCACGGCTTTGGACTCTTTACCGAGCGCCAGCGCGATGGAATCGTTGTTCAGGATGTCCGTCACCACGAAGACAAACAAGTCCAGGTTTTTGTCCGTAATAATCGATTGAATCGCATCCTCGAGTTCTGCTTGGCGGGACAATACATCATTCGTATCCACCGCGTTGACCTGGGCGATTTCGACTTTGGCACCGCCCATTTGGAATTCCTTGGCATCGAGGGAGATCAATTGAGCAATGGTTTTGTCGCTCAGATCGGCACCTGCCTTGAGCATGTCCAAACCATAGCTGTCGGCATCCACGCCGGCGATTTCAGCCAGCTCGCGAGCAGCAGCCACATCCTCGTCCGTGCAGGTTGGAGATTTGAACAAGAGGGAGTCCGAGATGATCGCGGACAGCATCAAGCCGGCAATTTCTTTGCGAACGGCTACGCCCTTCTCCTTATAAATCTTGTTCAGGATGGTAGCCGTGCAGCCGACAGGCTCCGCACGGTAGTACAGCGGATGGCTTGTCTCAAAATTAGCGATGCGGTGATGATCGATAACCTCGATTACGCGAACCTGATCAATGTCGCTGGCGCTTTGCTGACGCTCGTTATGGTCCACGAGAATGACGTCCTGCGCTTCGTTTGCAACCGTCTCAACGAGGCGAGGCGCCTCTACTTTGAAGAAATCGAGCGCGTACTGCGTTTCGCCGTTCACGTCGCCAAGACGCACGGGCTCGGCCGAAAGACCAAGCTGGTTCTTCAAGTCAGCATATGCAATAGCAGAGCAGATGGTGTCCGTATCCGGATTTTTGTGTCCAAAAATTAAAGTTTTAGCCATATTTAATGCCCCTCTCGCAACATGAATTTCATCGTTTATACCAATAAACAGATGATCACCTATCTGATTATAGCGTTAAATTCTACTTATTCCAATTCCTTTACAGAGATTATTTTCGGACAGCGTTTATACCAATACAATCTCCGGTTCCGGAACGAACCCGAAATGGTTGTTGATCGACTCCGAAATCAGATTCATCAAGTACAGAATGTCCGTTGCCTTTGCATGCTTCTGGTTCAGAATCATGTTGCCGTGGTGCGGAGATATGATGGCGCCTCCGTATTCGGTCCCCTTCATATTCAGCTGGTCCACGAGCGAGCCTACGGCTACCCCGTAATCGTAATTGTTCTTGAATACGGAACCGCAGGACGGATAGTCGAAATGACGCTTACTCGTCCGGTACTTAATGATGTCGAGCATCGACTGCGGCGTCTCGATTCCCCTTCCCGCCAAAGCATGGACCTCGCCCAGAAAGAACGAGAAAAAGGACGGAAGCGAGGAAGGATGGCTGCCGCGGCTCTTCCACTCCGTGAGCAGCGCCGAAGTCGAATGGATCTGCTCCTCCGAGCTGACCGGTATGTTGAGATCGGCGCCTACGATGATCCACGGATGCTGCTGGAAGATGGATTGCTTGTATGCAAATAAACAGTCTCCCGCCGCAATGGACTGCACCTTCAGGCCCGGATCCATCGTATCGATATAATATACCGTATCCAGGATATCGCAGATTTGGCGCGCATTATATTTGGCGTTCATATAGATGCCGGCGCCTACACAGCCCGGCAGCAAAAAAGTAAAGTCGAGCAAATCGGTTCCGCCCACTAACCCCATCAAGGAAAGCAGGGACATCGGCGTTCCGGATGAAACGTACCATTTGTCTCCCGAAACCTGCAGCTCCACCAGGTTTTTGAGCGAGATAAACACCAGATCGCGTTTGGGTTCATCCGGGAACAGGATGTTGGAGCCCATTCCGAAAATGTACCAAGGCAGTCCGCGTTTCTTGCAATCCTGCAGAAGATCCGCCAGGTCGGCTGCCGTTTCAGGCATGGCCAGATAATTGGCTGAGCCGCCGATCCCGTACGTCGAAAAGGCAGACAGCTCCACATTGCGCTTGCACAATCGGTCAATAGCAGATGTATGTAAAGTCATCGTAGACATGTCACTCCCTATTCTTCACATTAGGCACAACAATCCTTACTAAATGTGGGGATGTTACATCATTATGATGCAACTACTCGGGTGGTGTCAATCTGGGGCGAAATCCTGGCCATATAGCAAAAAATCCCTGGATTACGGCTCGTAGACCGTAACCAGGGATTCGTTCATCATCAGATGATCCGTTACCAAGATTTATTCGAGGAAATCCTTGAGACGCTTGCTGCGGCTCGGATGACGCAATTTACGGAGCGCCTTCGCTTCGATCTGGCGGATGCGTTCACGCGTTACGCCGAACACCTGCCCCACTTCTTCCAGCGTACGGGTCCGTCCGTCCTCGAGTCCAAAGCGAAGCCGAAGCACGTTCTCTTCACGCTCGGTAAGCGTATCGAGCACTTCCTCCAGCTGTTCCTTCAGCAGCTCGAAAGCCGCTGCATCTGCGGGTGCCAACGCATCCTGATCCTCGATGAAATCGCCCAGGTTGGAGTCGCTTTCCTCTCCGACAGGCGTTTCCAGGGACACGGGTTCCTGGGATACCTTCTGGATCTCGCGCACTTTCTCCGGCGAGATGTCCATCTCCTTGCCGATTTCTTCCGGCGTCGGTTCGCGCCCCAGCTCCTGAAGGAGCTGTCTGGAGACACGCACAAGTTTATTGATCGTTTCGACCATATGCACCGGAATCCGGATGGTTCTGGCCTGGTCGGCGATCGAGCGGGTAATCGCCTGACGAATCCACCAAGTGGCATAGGTGCTGAACTTAAAGCCCTTGGAGTAGTCGAATTTCTCCACCGCTTTGATCAAGCCCATGTTGCCTTCCTGGATCAGATCAAGGAACTGCATTCCCCGACCGGCATAGCGTCTTGCTATACTAACAACGAGACGAAGATTCGCTTCGGCCAACCGGCGTTTCGCTTCCTCATCTCCCTCCTCTATACGTTTGGACAGTTCCACTTCTTCATCGGCTGAGAGGAGGGGAACACGACCGATTTCTTTCAGGTACATGCGAACTGGATCGCTAATCTTGATGCCTGGCGGAAGCGAGAGATCGTCGTGAACCGAAAAATCCTCAGTTGGAGAATTAGCCGATTTCTCTGTATCCGTAACCTCGCGTTCCAATGCAAAATCCGCACTCTGACGGTTCTCCATTCTATGCCCCCCTGTTGACAATCCCATATTTTCATGCTAATCTAGCATTAGATCATTATGACATTAAACCAATAGTTATTTATCCTTCATTCTAGCATATTTTATAGACTATATCAACTTCTAATATATTCTAGTCCGTTGTACCCGATCTCAACTCTGAGATCGGGTTTTTATATATTCCTATTACACATGTTACGTTTACTTCATTTGATCTAGTACTGCTTTCGTATGCTGATTTAACGGCTTTATATCGGGAGCCTTCACGGGATCATCGCTTAGCTCATATTTGTGCTTTAGCTCAAGCGTCGCCCTTACCCGGTCGTTCAGCATCTCTTCCGGGATCACGCCGCTCCGGACAGCCTTGGTCAATGCCTGGATGACGGCTTCCTCCAGCGCATATTCATGTCCGATCAGTACCATGTTGCTTCCTGCGACAACGGACTTCACGGAAGCCTCGCCTACGTCCGTGCTGCCGGATATAGCGCCCATTGTCATGTCGTCCGTTATGACAACACCCTTAAATCCCAACTCTTCCCGTAACAAATCGTTGATCACGGGCTTCGAGTACGAGGATGGGGTATCCGGATCGATACTCTTCATGAGCAGATGCGCAACCATGACCACATCGGCGCCTTCATTAATCGCTTGTTGAAACGGAACCAGCTCCATTTCATGCAGACGTTTCAAGTCATGCTCCACCACGGGCAGACCGAGGTGGGAATCGACCGAAGTGTCGCCATGCCCTGGAAAATGCTTCACGACGGTAACGACTCCCTTCTCCTGTATCCCCTTCATGGAGGCAATCCCATGCTGGGTAACGGTCTCCGCCGTAGTGCCAAAGGATCGATCGCCGATGACCGGATTGTTCGGGTTGCTATGAATGTCCAGCACCGGGGCGAATACCATATTGAGCCCGAGTCCCGCAACCTTCTGCGCGATAAGGCCGCCAACGCGCTTCGTGAGCGTTAGATCCCCCTTGCTTCCGACTTTGCCGCTTGACGGCAGTTTTACATATTCCTCGGGAAAACGCGTAACCCGTCCACCCTCCTCGTCTATACTCAGCCACAAGGGCACCGGATTGGCAGCATTGGCTTCCTTCAGATCATTGAGGAGCTTTACCGACTGCTCTACGCTCTCTATATTGTCCTTGAAGAGGATAAACCCGCCAACATGGTGATCCTTCACCAATTTACGCGAAGTTTCATCGATGGCCGTTCCTTCGAGTCCGACCAGTACCAGCTGGCCGATCTTCTCCTCGACCGTCATGTCGTTCATAAGTGCAGCGATCTCATCTTCGGTTTCGTTCGGAGGCAGGCTGCCGCTCTCGCTTTCATTGTCGGCACTGCCTGATGGAGGCTCGGTTTCGTTGTCATTCTCTTGAGAAGGCGGGTTCTGGTCCTGTCCTAGCTCCGATGGCGAAGTTCCTTGGCCATCATTCCCCACATTCCCCGTCTCCGAACGGCCCTGGCAACCTGCCAGAACCAGCAGCAAGATGACAACCAGCATCGTTAAGCTCATCCATGGTGTCCTTCGCTTCAACATTGTCACCTTCCTTCATGTTCACACTACTGTATTCGCCCTCTGTCCCGCAGAGTCCTTCCATCATAACATGATTTCGTTAAGGGCCAAAACGAACCACAACGAAAGCCCCGTTGCAAAACAAGAAGAAAAGAGCCGCAGCGATGGCGGCCCTTCCTCTTCTATTTAAGCAGTCCGAGCTGACGGGCCTGCTCCTCCGTCAATATAAACTGCTCCGTCTCCCATACTTCATCCTCGTCCGTTCTTCCGAACATCAGCATGATATCGTCCCATATATTCTTTTGCATCGCCTCGGCTTGCGTGATAATAACCTTCATGTCTGCCTCATTCCTTTCCTTGGGTTCATCCCTACTATTACATAATAAAACCATGGAGGGCAGATTAGAATCGATAAGCAAAGCAAAAGCCTGCAAATAGTATCTGCAGGCTGGGGCTGAAGTATAACTAAGAATAGGCAGGATGGTGTTTAATCCATGACATGGCAATGGTGCCTTCGCCTGCATGGATGCCTGCAACAGGGATAAAGGTCATGATTTCGGTCTTAAGCGACGGATGGGCCCCGCTGATTTCCTTCTGGATCTCCTCGGCCACTTCAACGTTGTTCGCGTGCATGATGCACACCTTCTTAATTTTCTGTATGTCTGTTTTCATGATATCGATCATTTTCTGCTTGGCTTTCTTAAACGTCCGGATCTTCTCCTCCACAATGACTTTGCCTTCGTCAAAACGGAGCAGCAGATGTATGCGGAGCAAATTGCTTAGCAGCAGCTGCGTGCCGGACACCCGGCCGCTGATATGAAGTCGATGCAGGCTTGCCGGTATGAGATAGAACGACATGTTGTGCACCATGGACTGAATTTTATCCTTTATCACCTGTACGGTATCCCCCTGGCTGTGCCAGTGAATGCCGGACATAATCATTTCGCGCACCGGAAACGCTCCCGCTTGAGAGTCGATGCCAACCACGGGTACATCGGCAATCTCGGCCGCCTGCAGGGAAGAATTCAAAGTTCCGCTGAGCTCTGAAGAACAGTGAATCGCAATAATATCGTCATACTTCACTTTCAGGGTTTCGTAAAGCTCAATGAATTCACCGATCGGAGGCTGGGAGCTGCTGACTTTCGGCTCGTCTTTCATCCGTTCATAAAAGGCTTCTGCCGATATGTCGATTCCTTCCCTGTAGGCCTCTTGCCCCAGAATCAACCTCAAAGGCACAATGTAAATATGATGCTTCTTGGCGAATTCAGGGTCGATCGTGCTCGTGCTGTCGGTTACCCATGCAATGGATCTCATGATCGTGTTCACGTCTCGCTTTCGTGTAGTAAGAAGTAGGAATGGAAGCGATTTAAGCCGCTCATTTCATCATATCTTACCCTTGCGGCGCATTGCAAATGGAAGGGGGACGATTTCGCGTCCTACGCCTGGGTTCGCCACACAAAAGCCTTATTTTCTGTCTCCGTTATACCCTTTTTCCCCAAAAGGTTCCAGCCGTTCGATCCAATAGGCTTCCCGCTTGCTGACCGCTCCCTTCAAATCGAAGAACGGGTCTTCCTTCGGCTCAATCTTCTCCAGGATCTCAAAAACAAACGCATCCTCTCCATACTCCTTCCAATCCTGCTGAAGCGGCTTGTTGTAGCTTGTCCCCATCTGCAGCTCGAAGCGCTTGCCGTTCATGGTTTTCAGATTGTTCGTTCCGGCGACGAATATTTTACCATTCTTCGTGTTCCGAATTTGATACACGCCGGCTTCAATCTTGATCTCCTTGTACATCTGATTCAGTTCCTGTCTGCGATTCATGGCCTTAACGCCTCCTTCTTGCTTTCATTTATGTCGTTAGCCAGTACTGGCTTCCATCATCCTTGCGATCCAAAAAACCATATTCGATCAAATATCGGCGAATGGTCACATAATCGGGATTGTCTCTTCCGATCGTATCGTTGATTTCCTGCTCGGAATACAAGACATCGGGTTTAAAACGGGCAGCGATTTCGCGCAGCACGACGTACTTCTGCTTCTCTTTAAGCTTAAAAGTCTTCAACGGGCCATCGTTCCCCTCGGGGAATGCCTTGGCCAGGATCGATTGCCTCTCTTCTTCCGTAACATTGTAGCGTTCATCGATCATTTTGGCCTGTTTGGGGATTTCCACGAACGCCGGAGCATGACTGTCCTTTTCCTTCAACAGCTCCATCAAGGTCAGCAGCACCTTGGACTGCCTCTCCTTCTCCTTCAAGGCAAACCGGTGATTGCGTATCGTCGACGCGCTGCCGATGCCGAGCTCCTGCTGGACCTCTCTGTCGTTCATGCCTTGATAGAAGAGCTGCAGCAGCCGGTTCTGATGCTCGGTCAGTCCGGTCAGCTTCTTATCGAGGCCGGACAGATACTGAAACACGGAGCCATGCTCCCGGCGGATATGTACGGTCATGTATCGTTCCGATTCGTACAGCACATCCTCATCCGGGTAGATGATCCCTTTCTCCAGCGTCTTGCCGCACAAGAGACATACCCAGACGGGGCCTTCGTCGATATAGCCTTGTTTAAGTTCATCTATGGAAGCATTCCAGAAGCGTTCATTAAGGTCCATCGCACACACCACTTCCCCCAAAGTTATTTATATAGACATTTTATATTTTTGTCTATAGCATGTCAATCTAGCCCCACGACGATATAATATTTCTTCCTCCCTCCCGTGGAACCTGCTAGAATAGAGGTTGCTGCTGTAAAATTTAGGGGGTATCATCATGGGATTCATACAACAGTCGGCAAAAGAAATGCGTTCTTGGCCGCGCAACATCAAGCTGTTTTTTCTAGCTAACGTGCTGTATCAGTTCGGTACCGGCATGTTCAGCGTGCTCTACAATTTGTACATACAAGGCCTGGGTTATAACGACTCCATGAATGGAACAGTGGTCAGTATTCAATCCCTCGCCACGGCATTGATGTTTATCCCGATCGGCTTGATCGGCGACCGCGGAAGCCGCAAGCGAATCCTGGTCCTTGGCGCGTTGTTAAGCGGCGCCGGACTGATTGCCCGAGCCTTTCTGGCGAGTGAGTTCAGCTTGCTTGGTCTCGCGGTATACACCGGACTGTTCTCATCCTTTTTTCAGGTGCTGGCGATTCCGTTTCTGGCAGAAAATACGGCGAAATCGGCTCGCATGCGCATCTTTAGCATCCATGCCTCGCTTGTGCTTGCTTCTCAAGTGTTAGGCAGCATGGGAGGCGGCTTCCTGGCGGATGCCCTGCAGGCATTCGGCCTGAACAAGGTCGACAGCTTGAAAACAGCGCTGTTCATCGGCGGTCTGGCAACCTTTGCGGCATTTATCCCGCTCTTGTTCACGACCGACAAGAACGCCGCGCATGCATGGCCGCTGGATGCACCCATCCCCGATCAACCCGTGCGCCCTGGAGGAGCGGTTACCGCCTCCGGGATCGGAGATTTCAAAGTCATTGGGCAGTTCGCGCTTGCCCAGCTGTTAATCGGCCTCGGATCCGGACTGGTCGTTCCTTATTTGAATTTGTATTTTACCAACCGTTTCTCGGTATCGCTATCCGCGATTGGGATTCTGATATCGCTCGGACAAGTCATGACGATCGTATCCATGCTGATCGGCCCTACGCTGGTGAATCGGGTAGGAGCCGTCAAAGCCGTGGTACTCTTTCAAGTCCTATCCTTGCCCTTCCTGTTGTTAACCGGCTTCACGAATGTCCTCCTCATCGCATCGGTCGGCTTCCTGTTCCGTCAAGCCTTGATGAATGCGGCCAATCCGATACAGTCGTCGATTCTGATCGACCGCGTACCGGATCACCGGAGAGGCATCGCCAATTCGGTCACGCAAACCGCCTTTATGCTGGGCTGGGCGACCATGGGGCCCGTACAGTCGAAATTGGTCACCACTTACGGCAGCTATTGGGGATACGCGATCACCTTCTGCATTACCGGAACGCTGTACGTCGTTTCCTCGTTCCTGTACTACCGAATGTTCCGCGAACGCAAGGGCAGCGGTCTTTCCCCGGATGCCTCCGCTACTCTCTAGCCTCGACCCGCAGCGGTTTGACATGGGGCGGGACATCCCGTTCGCCTGCAGCAACGGTCCGGGCCTGAAAGCTTCCCTTATACCGGAAGACAGGCCCTAATAACGGATTGACCACCTCAACGGATATCCGGTATTGCTGATCTCCGTCATCATACCATTCGCATACATCGGCCGTTCCGGTGAGCCACCGGGGAAATCGAAACTGCAGCCGCCCTTCATAAAACCTCTGCTCCCCCGATCGAATGCGAATTCCGCCATGCTCCGCGGCAGCGATCCAAAGATCGACTGCCAAGTGCTGTTTGTTTCCCAAATAATCCACGACGCGGCTGCGCTGTGCGCTATAAATCATCGTGGCATCAAATCGTCTTTGTATGCCAGGAAAATCAAAGCTTCGGCACCACGTCACCGTCTCTCTTCCCCAGTCATCCGGATAAGCGTAGTTCTCAATCCGAAACGGGATCCCTTTCCCTCGGCTAGGAAACATGATATGCCGCATCGTTCCTATATAAAGCGGCAGCGCCGCCCATGGAGCGTACCAGATTTCTTCCATGATGCCTTCGCCGATCGAAGCGACGTTATCCTTGCTGTCAAACCCGAACCGCTCCTGGATTTTAGGATGAAGCTTGTGAAACTGGCTTCCAAGCGCCTGCTCATAGATCGAGGTCATGTTCTTTCACTCCTTTGCCGGATGTATGCCCGCGGACCGGTCTTTGTCTTCGAACCGGACGGTAAGCGCTTGGCAAGTCCGATGCGGACAGCGAAGCCATGAAGCAGAACCCAATCATCGACCCGCTAAGCGTTAACGGATTGAACGGGGCTTTCATTAACTCGGCATCCGTCATCCATGCTCCAAGCATCAAGATCGCAAGCAAGAACATGATCAGCCTGTACCACATCCGGTTCTTGTGAAAGAGCAATGTTAATAAACCGACGCCAATCTCGGTGATCCCAAGCAAAGTTAGTATCACCCCTTCCTGTCCGCCTGCCAAGCCCGACTGCCTCAGCAGATCAAGCTCTCCCGCTTCCGGGAACAGAAGCTTCGGAACCAGTCCTTCATAACACCATAGAACAACCAGCATAAACACACTTAAAGCGTGGATGATTGCCTTCCGGATCGTGACCGTAGGCGGAATATCCTTCTCGGCCCATAATCGGAGCACATCGAAGCTCCAAGCCGTCGCTGCGCCGAATAAAGGCCGAAACAGCAGCCGGTCAAACCAGGCCCCCGGCATGCCGAACCGCGTCCTGTAATCGTATTGGGTCGAGAAACGGATGACGCCGCTGCCGCTGTCGGCGTATTTCCAATATCCGCTCCCCTCCTTAACCAGGGAAATCCGCTGATCCGAGCCGAATCGCAGCACCGAGATCCGGTTCCCGGTCTTCGGGTGCACGGCCGTTTTCGTAGCACCCGTTCCCGTAACTTCCAGTCCGAATCCAATGCGGGTTTTATATAAAAACCGCTGGACGTCCGAATCAGCCTGCGGCAAATCATGAATCTCGGAAAAACGCAAATCCCACTGTTGATGCAGCTCGGGTCTCTGTGTCAATGACCACAATGTTTCCATATCCGTCTTGATGTCGAGTTCAACATAGATCGGATTTCTCTTCATGCGCACTCAGCTCCTAATGGATAACCCTTCTCGATGACAGCCGGGCCCCTCTATTTACAAGTCATTTTACCGCTGAGGGGGATTCTCCGTTAGACCTCACTTTTATAGAACAAACGAAGAAGAGGTACTACGTTTCGTAGTACCTCTTCCATTTCTTCCATATGATCCGTCTTCCGTCCCGAAGCTAGTTGTCGTTCTCTCTGACGATCCCTTTTCGGCGGACCTTCTCCACGGCCTCCCTGCTGCTCCTCACCCCGAGCTTTTTCAGAATTTTATTGATCTGATTCTTGAGCGTGCTCTCGGTTTTGAACAGCTTCTTCTCCATTTGGGAATGGGTGTAACCCTCATCCAACAGATCAAACACTTCACGTTCCGCCGGCGTTAAGCTCCGCAGCTGTTCTTCCCGCTTGAGGCGGGCAAATTCCTTGAGCAGCACCTCCATCGATCCCGGTTGATGAACGGCGCTTCGGATTGCGGCCGGCAATTCCTCGAAATTTGATTTCTCAATGTAATTGACGGCTCCGGCCGTATAGGATTGCGTGATCACCAACTCGTCATCCAGCGAGGTCAGCATGATCACCTTGGCATCGGGCTTTCGTTCAAGGATTTCTGCAGCCGCATAGATGCCGTCGAGTCGGCCCGCCGTCAGCTGAATATCCATAAGCACGATATCGAAGGACAGGACTTGCGCCATCGCAATCGCTTGTTCGGGGGACTCGGCCGCGCCGACCACGATCATATCCTCCTGCGCATTCAGAAAAACGGTCATCGATTTAATCCAATCCGGATCGTCCTCGACCAGAAAGACGTGTATTCGATTCAAGGCTCTTCCCTCCCGGATAAACGAATGATTTTGCTGCGGGGAAAATATAACGTGATTTCGGTACCGACCGATTCGCGGCTCTCCAATCCCACGGAGCCGCCGCTTTTCTTCATCACGTTGTACGCATAGGTAAGGCCAAGTCCGAAGTTTGATTTCCTGTGGCCCTTGGTGCTGTAGAACGGTTCAAACACAAGCGTCTGCTGCTCTTCCGGAATGCCCATGCCGTTATCCTTCACGGAAATCGCGGCACCCTTGCGGTCTGCCGTTACCGTCAACGCGATCACTCCTCCATTAGGCATCGCCTCGACGCTATTGCTTATGAGATTGCTGATCGCTTCCTTCAAGTGGACGGCATCCGCAAGCAG
>NZ_AEXS01000116.1:0-25752 GCF_000204455.1 Paenibacillus sp. HGF5
GATGGGGAAGTCAGAGGGCTGCGGGCACGAGGCGGCTTCACCTTGAATTTCACCTGGACGAAGGGACAGGTTACTGAAGTGGTCGTGTCCTGCGCAGTCTCCGGTCCATGCCGTATAAAAGCACCTGGACTTGACCCTGTTTCGTTTACAGGGGAAGCTGGCCGCTCCTACACGTTCACCAAGAAAAGGGATGAGTGAGCATCAATTAACTTTATTGCTCGAGATACGCATTCTTAATGAGGTTACGGATCCGGCTCATCATCTAATGACTGCTGCTGGACTCAGTTTCTGTATTCACTGGGCGCCATCCCGGTCCACCGCTTGAATTGGCGGCTAAAATGCGCATTGGTCTTATACCCCAGCATCATCGCAATATGGTCAATGCTTAGGTCGGTTTGCTTCAACAGCCGCTGGGCTTCGTTCAGGAGGGTTTCGGATAAAAACTTGCGCGGTGCTCTGCCGTGAACCTCCCGAAAGATCCGATTGACTTGCGACGGACTAAGGTTCAGCGACTTGGCGATGTCTTGGATCCAGGTTCGCTCGCTCTCCTGAATTTCACCGTGAAGATGGATATATCTTACGGAGTCCTCGATTTGCTCCGCGATCTGACGGGCGATGGTTTCTTTTCGGGATAGGGCGACGGATGGGGTCTGAGACAGCTGTCCGACCAACGAGCCGAGCAATTCGAATACGGCGGCATGGACCTTCATCTGTTTGGAGGCCGGCAGCGGGCTGGATAAATGCTCTGTTGCCAGATTATACAATGTAGACAGCGAAGAGGACAGTCCCTGGGTTAAAGCCGAATCAGCCGGATAATAAATGTCCTTGCAGCGGTTGAGTTCTCTGCAAAAGGATGTATCGTGGACGCTGAAATGGACGGAAAAGTAAGTGAAACCTTGCGGACCGGCGCCGGTGCAGGAATGGGTCATACCGGGGCGGATGAACAACAAGTCTCCAACGGACTGCCTGTGCAGCTGTCCGTTTACCACCATGTTCATCTCGCCGTCCAGCATCCAGTGAATTTCGTACATGGAATGTTCGTGGGACGGATAGGTCCAGCGGGAATCCACTTTTCTTGCATGCAGTCCCAGTAATTGAAACGACATGCGAACATCGGGCAGACGACCTAAATATGCGGCTTCTGAAAACATGGTCACAGAAAACCTCCTCGGTATGTCTATATTCCGTTATTCATAGACTCATCATAACAGAAATATCATGCGTGAAAAGGGTAAATCGTCGTAGAGATTAGCGCATCGTCATGAACCATCGGTGGTGCTATGGTAGTAATATCAACCCGATGGGGAAGAAATGGGGCAAGCTTGAATGCGAATTATTCGATTTCTAGACGGACATCAGAAGCGGCTGGCAGCCGTTACGGATGATGAAAGAGCCTATCGTCTGCCGCAGCCGGATTTTATGACGTTGATCCATCAAGCCAGGGAGCGCGGGATTTCACCTGTCCAACTTGTTGAAAGCGCTGTTACACCGGCAAACGAGCTGGCTGGCGATTGGACTTCGCTGCACCTTATCACGCCAGTGGAAGCACCCGAAGTATGGGCGGCCGGCGTTACGTACCAACGAAGCCGGGAAGCACGAAATTATGAAGCCACAGATGGAAAGCTGGATGCATTGACATTCTACGATAAAGTTTATGACGCAAAGAGGCCAGAGATCTTTTTCAAATCCACGGCCGCCAGGACCGTCGGACCGAATGAGACTGTTACGCTGCGCAGCGATTCCACATGGCAGATCCCAGAGCCTGAGCTTGGATTGGTGCTTGACGCAGATGGCAGCATTACGGGCTACATCGTCGGCAATGACATGAGCTGCCGCGATATCGAAGGGGAGAACCCGCTGTATTTGCCGCAAGCAAAGATATGGCGCAAATCCTGCTCCATCGGACCGGCCATCCGGCTTGCGGAAACGGTGCAGAATCCATATGCATTCAGCATCATCTGCGAGATTTACCGCAAGGGACGTAAGGTCGTTAAGAGCGAGGCCAGTACGAGTGAATTAAACCGAAAGCTGGATGAGCTGGTTTCCTTTCTGGCAAAGGACAATGACTTGTTCGCGGGTACGGTGCTTTTGACAGGCACCAGCATTGTGCCGCCTAATGATTTTACCCTTGAGCCCGGGGACCGGATTGAAATAACCATAGGCGGCATCGGTACGCTGGTGAATCCTGTCATTTCAAACTAGTTAAATATAAGGAGGATAAATACCATGACCGCATTTCAGGTTGAGCAGATATACAGGAACTATATCAACGGAGAATGGATGAAGGCGGCGTCCGGAGAAACCGAACCCAGCATCAATCCGGCGAATCGGAATGAGGTAGTCGGTTATGTACCGGTTTCCGGTATAGAGGATCTGAACCGTGCTGTCGCAGCGGCCAAAACAGCTGGCCGAGCCTGGCGGAGATTAACCGGCGCGGAACGCGGCAATGTTCTGTTCAAAGCGGCGAATGTGCTGGAACGCCGGGCCGAGGAAGTTGCCGAGGCGATGACGAGGGAAATGGGCAAAACGCTAGCCGAAGCCAAGGGAGAGACGATGCGCGGCGTCGCGATCCTAAGATATTACGCCGGTGAAGGGATGCGAAAAGTCGGCGATGTCATTCCTTCGACGGACAGCGAAGCACTGATGTTTACGACTCGGGTACCGCTTGGTGTTGTGGGCGTGATTGCTCCATGGAATTTTCCCGTAGCGATTCCGATTTGGAAGACGGCCCCGGCTTTGATTTACGGCAATACGGTTGTATTAAAACCGGCACAGGAAACGGCGGTCACAGCGGCTAAAATCATGGAATGCTTTAAGGAAGCGGGAATTCCGGCAGGGGTTCTCAATCTTGTATGCGGCAGAGGATCGGTGATCGGATCTGCGCTTGCCGAGCATCCGGATGTCAATGGGATTACGTTCACCGGTTCCAACGAAGTCGGAAAACGGGTCGGCGCCGCCGCATTGGGCCGAGGGGCCAAATATCAGCTTGAAATGGGCGGCAAAAATCCGATCATCATTGCAGCGGATGCCGACCTGGACTTGGCAGTCGAGGCCACCATCAGCGGCGGCTTGAAATCCACCGGCCAAAAATGCACCGCCACCAGCCGGGTCATCATTGAACGAAAAGTATATGAAGCCTTTAAAGAAAAGCTCCTTTCGCAAATCCAAGAGATCCAGCTGGGCGACGGCATGTCATCCGAAAGCTGGATGGGCCCGTGCGCGAACGAAGGACAGCTCGAAACGGTGCTGAGCTATACTCAAAAAGGGCAGGATGAAGGTGCCGTACTGCTGACCGGCGGAAAAAGAGCGGACGGTCCAGGGCTTGAAGATGGATTCTATGTCCAGCCGACCGTATTTGAGGGTGTCGAACCGCATATGTCCATCGCCCGGGAAGAAATCTTCGGCCCTGTGCTTGCGTTGATCGTAGTGGATTCCCTGGAGGAAGCCATAAAGACGGCCAATGACAGCGACTATGGCTTGAGTGCCTCCATCTATACGCAAAATGTCGGGGCAATGCTGTCTTTCATCCGGGATATGGATGCCGGATTGGTCAGGATCAATGCGGAAACGGCCGGCGTAGAACTGCAGGCACCGTTCGGCGGGATGAAGATGTCAAGCTCGCATTCCAGGGAACAGGGTCAAGCGGCGATCGAGTTTTTCACTACCATCAAAACAGTCTTCGTAAAGTCATAAGTTGCAGGAGGGTGCCATGCACGAACCGATTATGTCGATTATGGGGGAGAAGGACTCAAATTGTTTCGATATTATAGCGCAAGCTCCCGGGGCATCGGGACGTCTGCCTTTAACCGATGATTTGCTGCGGAACGCTCCGAGCGGCGACTTGTTCGGCATGTCCCAGAATGTGGGAATGGGCTGGAAGCCCGGGGAATTGAACGGAAAACAGTTTCTGATCCTGAGCACGCAGGGCGGAATTCGCAATGAGGACGGCAGTCCTGCAGCCCTCGGTTACCATACGGGCCACTGGGAGGTCGGCCTGCTCATGAAGGCTGCGGCGGAAGAGATAGCGAGCCGCGGCGGAATACCGTTTGCCGGATATGTCAGCGACCCCTGTGACGGCCGATCACAGGGCACGACAGGCATGTTCGACTCGCTCCCGTACCGGAACGATGCCGCTCTCGTGTTCCGCAGACTGATTCGTTCCCTGCCGACGCGCAAAGGCGTGATCGGCGTCGCCACCTGTGACAAAGGTCTGCCGGCGATGATGCTTGCGCTTGCAGGCATGCCGAAGCTGCCCGGAGTGATCGTTCCCGGAGGCGTCACCCTGCCGCCTGTCGATGGAGAGGATGCAGGCAAAATTCAAACGATCGGCGCACGGTACGTCAGCGGCGAACTCTCGCTTGAAGCGGCGGCGGAGCTTGGCTGCCGGGCATGCTCTACACCGGGGGGAGGCTGCCAGTTTCTGGGCACGGCGGCAACGGCCCAGGTCGTCGCCGAGGCGATGGGCATGACGGTGCCGCATGCCGCGCTTGCGCCTTCCGGGCAGCCGATCTGGATCGAAATGGCGCGCCAATCCTCACGCGCACTGATGGTGATGGAGTCCGAAGGGCTGAGAATGGCGGACGTTGTCACCGATGCGGCGATTCGCAATGCGATGGCTGTTCATGCCGCGTTCGGCGGCTCTACCAACCTGCTGCTTCACATTCCGGCCATCGCCCATGCAGCCGGTTTAACCGTGCCTGCGGTGCAGGACTGGATCCAGGTCAACAAAGATGTGCCGAGATTGGTCAGCGCCCTGCCGAACGGCCCGATCTTCCACCCGACCATTCGGGTGTTTCAAGCTGGAGGCGTGCCCGAAGTGATGCTTCACCTCAGGCAGCTTGGCGTACTGGATGAGTCCGTGCTTACCGTAACAGGTACGACGCTGAGCGAGGTTCTCGACTGGTGGGAATCGTCGGAACGCCGTCATCTGCTGCGGAAGCAGCTGAAGGAGAAGGACGGGATAGATCCGGACAGTGTCATTATGAGCGTTGAGTATTCGCGGCGTCTTGGCATTACCTCTACCGTGACATTTCCAACAGGGAATATCGCTCCGGAGGGCTCTGTGATCAAATCCACGTCGATCGACCCTACGGTACTGGATAACCATGGCGTGTATCGTCACAAAGGAAGAGCAAAAGTGTTTACAACCGAACGCGAAGCGATCCGTGCAATTAAGACTGGCGGTGTTCTGGCAGGCGACGTCGTCGTACTTCTCGGGCGGGGGCCGTCAGGGACCGGGATGGAGGAGACTTACCAGCTTACGTCTGCGCTGAAGCATCTGCCATTCGGCAAATACGTGTCGCTCATTACCGATGCCCGGTTTTCCGGTGTTTCCACCGGGGCGTGCATTGGCCATGTTGGCCCCGAAGCGCTGGCAGGCGGGCCGATCGGCAAGCTTCGGAACGGTGACTTGATCGATATTGTCGTGGATCGCAACACGCTGGAAGGCAGCATGAATTTTGTCGGTGAAGGGGAAATCGAGGTTTCGCCAGAGGAGGGAGCTCTCATCTTAGCACAAAGGCCCTTCCACCCGGATATGCGGCCTGATGAAGCTCTGCCGGATGACACCAGGCTGTGGGCTGCGCTGCAGTCCGTCAGTGGAGGAACATGGAGAGGGAATGTGTACGATGTGGAGCGGATCATAACCGCTCTGGAAGCCGGCAAAAAAGCACTGGGCTGGCATTGAAATCAAACATTTTTGTACAAACATCATTTTCATACCGGAGGTTGCTTCATGCATATGATCACGAACCCCGTTCTTCGCGGTTTTCATCCCGATCCGTCCATATGTCGGGCGGGGGAAGATTATTATATCGCCACGTCCACCTTTGAATGGTTCCCGGGCGTACGGATTCACCATTCCCGGGACCTGGTTCATTGGAAGCCGATAGAAGCTCCGCTGACCCGGATATCGCAGCTGCATATGGAAGGCAACGTCAACTCCGGAGGAGTATGGGCTCCCTGCCTTAGCTATGACAACGGCGTGTTTTATCTGATCTACACGGATGTCAAAAGCCGGGTCGGCGCTTTTAAGGATACCCATAATTACCTTGTGACGGCGACGAATATCGAAGGCCCGTGGTCCGAGCCGGTGTATCTAAACAGCAGCGGGTTCGATCCTTCCTTATTTCATGATGAGGACGGACGCAAGTGGTTGGTCAATATGATCTGGGATCACCGTAAGGGAAAGAACCGGTTCTCGGGCATCGTACTCCAGGAGTATTCCGTTCAGGAACAAAAACTGATCGGGCCCTCCGTGAACATATTCAAAGGCACGGCATTAGGGCTGACGGAAGCGCCTCATCTGTATAAATACAAGGATTTATATTATTTAATAACGGCTGAAGGAGGAACCGGTTACGAGCATGCAGTGACGGTAGCGCGCTCCCGCACGTTACAAGGACCTTATGAGGTCGATCCTGCCAATCCGATCCTTACTTCATATGGCAGGCCGGATATAAAGCTGCAGAAGGCCGGCCATGGCAGCCTCGTCGAGACACATACCGGCGAATGGTACATGGCCCACCTGGTCGGCAGGCCCGTCAATGGGCAGTTTTGCACACTTGGCCGTGAGACGGCTCTTCAGCTGTGCATTTGGAGCGAGGACGGCTGGCTGCGGCTTGCGAGCGGTGAACGATATCCCGAGGTTCGGGTGCCTGCACCGAAAATCAAGCCACATCCTTTTGAACAGGCACCGAAAATGGACCACTTTGATCAAGCCATACTCCGGAGCGATTGGAATACGCTTCGTATTCCGCCGGACTCAACGTGGCTGAGCCTTGCAGAACGTCCCGGGTACTTGCGCCTGCGCGGAATGGAATCGATGAGCTCAACGCATAGGCAAAGCATGGTCGCCCGAAGATTGCAGGCTTTTGCGTGCGAAGCCGAAACTTGTCTGGAGTTTGCACCGGACCATCCGCAGCAAATGGCAGGGCTGATTCTGTATTACGATACGAAAGACTATCTTTATTTACGGGTAACTTATCACGAAGAGAAAGGACTGTGCCTGGGAATCATTCAGTCGCGATACGGGTTATACGACGAGCTGCTGGAGGATATCCCGTTGAAATCGGTGAACGGGATCCGGTTAAAGGTTGTGATCGATCATGACCGTGCCTGTTTTTACTATGGGTTACATGATGATCCGTCCTGGCATCCGGCAGGCGGATGGTTCGATGTCACGCATCTGTCGGATGAATCCCCTGAATATATCCGGTTTACGGGGACCTTCATCGGTCTTTGCGTGCAAGATCTTGGCGGGACTCGGAAACACGCTGATTTTGATTATTTTGTATATAAAGAAATGTGAATGGCAATCATCGAGATCATTCGAAAGCATCCAAAGGCATTGTTGATGCTATCGTGAACCAGAGAGGATCTAGTGAAAAGGGGTTAAAAACACTCAAATTGAAAAAGAAAAGCGAGAGCAGTTGAAACGCAATTTCAACGTAACGCTGACAAAGATCTCGGGATACCGCTCGGACGTGCTTGGAGTAGGGCTGTTGTATTCAGGGCCAGAACCAGGGAGGCAAGCTGTAGGGAAGGTAGGAGACGGCAGGTGCACGTCAGCATATAAAGACCATATAAAGACCATATCAAGTTGGTGATTGTGACTATCAACAAAAACAATGCCGGACGGGCCAAAATTTCTGGGCAACTTCTCCACAGGCGGTATCAGACCATTAAGTGCACCCCTTAGAATAGACATTGGAATCCCCTGGCGATTCCGATGATTCTAGGGGTGCATTTATGATGCAAAAAAATTACAAAATTCAAGCATTTTCAGAAGACTCAAGTAAGAAACCACCGTCTCATGTGTAGGAAAGTGGAGCTATCGACAAATCAACGAACTCGGCCACGAGTTAGCATGGTTGCATTAATATTAAGACAATACGATTTCAGCAACGCAGCAGGCAGGAAGGTGCATATCCATACGGTTGTCCTTAATGGGAATAACCGGCATCTTTCTTATTTCGACTTGTGGGGGATGTCCGAACGCGTTGTGGCTCGTCATGGTCCCAGATATGTAACGAACTTCGGCAGAGGAAAACGCTTGACCATCTAACAAGCAAAGGAGCTGCTGGGACTCATCTGCGGACAAGTTCACCACTGTGGCGTGAACGCGGCCGTCCGCCCGTTTCGATGCGCTGACGTGCAGAGCCGGCACCTCGGCTTCGGTTGTCCCCGTCAGCTGCGGTTGTATATAGCTTTCGATCAGTGTCGAATCTTGATGCCCTTTATAGAGATCGAATACATGGTACGTCGGTGTGAGCACCATATCCTCGCCTTCCGTCAGGATGACCGATTGGAGAACATTGACCAGCTGCGCCAGATTGGCCATTTGAACCCGATCGCTGTGGGCGTTAAATATATTCAGGGACACTCCGGCGACAATGGCGTCTCGCATCGCATTTTGCTGGAACAAGAATGCCGGGTGAGTCCCAGGCTCCACCTCATGCCAGGTTCCCCACTCGTCGATAATGATCGACACCTTCCCTTTGGGGTCGTTGCGATCCATGACATGTTTATGCCGGGTAATTAATTCATCCATATACAACGCTCGGCGCAGGGTGCGATAATAGGTCGGTTTGTCGAACTCCAGAGCCGGACCTTTGCGCTCCTCGGGATATTCGTCAGATTTGTAATATCCCGGCATGGTGTAATAATGCAGAGACAATCCATTCATATTGGTGCCCGCTTCGCGCATCAAGGTTTCCGTCCAGGCATAATCGTTGCCGTCGGCACCGCAAGCAACCCTGAAAATCCGATGATTACCGTAATTGCGAACATAAGTGTTGAATTGCTTGTACACATCGGCATAATATTCCGGCCGCATTTGCCCGCCGCAACCCCAATTCTCATTTCCGATGCCGACATATTCAACCTTCCACGGTTCGTGCCTGCCGTTCTGGCGCCTCCAGTTGGCCATTGGCGAGTCTCCGTCAAAGGTCATGTATTCAATCCATTCGCTCACTTCTCTAGGGGTACCGGAGCCGACGTTGGCGGCGATATAAGCCGAGCAGCCGATCTGCTCGCATAGATCCAAAAACTCGTGGGTGCCGAATGAATTGTCCTCCACGACGCCGCCCCAGCCTGCATTCACGATGCGCTTGCGCTCAGCACCTACGCCGTCTTTCCAATTGTAATATTCAGCGAAGCATCCGCCTGGCCAGCGCAGCACCGGCACCCGGATATGCCGCAATGCCTCAACAACGTCGGTGCGTATCCCGCGGATATTGGGAATTGGGCTGTTTTCGTCGACAAAAATGCTGCCATAAATACCTCGTCCCAAATGCTCTGAAAAATGCCCGTAAACATTCTTGTTGATTTTTCCGTACTTCCGCCCTGAATCGATGAACAGTAACGCCATAGCCTTCCTCTCCATTCGGAAAAATATATGTTGCTAGACCTGTGAACTTCCTTGCGATGATCCATTATAGCGCTTTCATTTTAGCGGTTCAACCCGATTTCATGCTCCCGAACGAGGTCGTAAAGAAATGATAAACTTGTTGAAAACTGCGAGCATGGGGAGAGACAAAAGCGTAAACAAATGTTAGAAATGTAACAGCTCGCCTGTATTCATACCTAAATTTCAGGGTTAAAATGAAACGTGATTCAAAGCAAAAACGATTTCAAGGGGGTTATGAGCATGAAACGAAGGGTTTATCCGAAAGTCGTCCTCATCTTAGCGACAATACTTTTAACAGGAGTGATCACCGCATGTAGTTCCGACTCAAACAATCAACAGTCAACCAATCCGTCAGGAAGCAGTTCAGGCCAATCATCTGAAGGGGGAGCCACCGCAGCGGAAGGACCGTTCGGCAAATATGAAGAACCGCTCACGATTCGATTTGCCCGCGATGTAGACAACGATATGCAGGATAACATCATACCCAAAACACCTGGCGAAACAGTGGAAGACAACCGATGGTTGAAAGCGTTCTCGGAAAAACTGGGAATCAACGTAAAATACGATTGGACGGTCAGCGGCGGGGATGCTTATACCCAAAAGGTTAACGTAACGTTGACATCTGGGGATATTCCGGACATGATCCGCGTCACAGCCGCACAAATGAAACAGATGGCTGAAGCAGATATGATCGAGGATCTCACACCGTACTGGGACGAATATGCTTCTGACCAAATGAAGGAGCTGTACGCGGTGCAAGGGCCTGCGGTCCTCCAGGCCGCTACGGTTGATGGTAAGATGGTGGGCCTTGGTCCGCCGGAGGGATACGGAGACGGCGTATTTATCTGGCTTCGTGCCGACTGGTTAGAGAAGCTTGGGCTTTCAGAGCCCAAAACGATGGATGATGTGATTGCAATCAGTAAAGCGTTTACCACGCAGGACCCGGACGGGAACGGGATCAATGACACCTACGGTCTAGCAATTACGAAGGATCTGTACGGTGGAGCCATGGGGCTGGAAGGTTTTTTTGCCGGCTACCACGCGTACCCGAACATGTGGATCGATGACGGATCGGGAAATCTGGTTTGGGGCAGTACGCTTCCTGAAGTAAAGGAGGGATTGAAAGCGCTGTCTTCAATGTATAAGGCTGGTGAAATCGACAAGGAATTCGGAGTTAAGGACGGCGGCAAGGTGGCAGAGACGATAGCCGCCGGCAAGGTGGGCATGGAGTTCGGGCAACAATGGAATCCGATGTACCCGCTCATCAGCAACTATCAGAACGATCCGGGTGCAGATTGGAAAGGCTACGCCTTGGTTTCGGTGGACGGGGAACCGGTGCTGTCACCGCAGAAATTTGCCGCATCGGAGTTCTGGGTCGTCAGAAAAGGATTTTCCAATCCGGAAGCCCTGGTGAAAATGTTTAATTTGCACATTGAGTTGAACTGGGGAGAAAGCGGAGATTTCGATTATTATTATATGCCTTCCGCCAATGACAGCGTTGGCGTGTGGAAATATTCGCCGGTACAACCCTACCCACCATTTAAAAACGTGAATGCGTTCCAGGAAATCGAGAAGGCACGTAAGAATAAAACCTTGGATCAGCTAACCGGTGAGGCACTGTCGATTCAGAAAAATATGGAAGCCTTCAACAATGGAGAAACCACTTTATGGGGATGGCCTAAAATTTATGGGGAAGACGGCGTGTTCCAGCATAGCGTGAAGTACCTCGAGAACGACCATTTCATGCTTGAGGCGTTTGCCGGACCGCCTACCCAAACTATGGCGGAAAAGCAGTCCACACTAAAAGCACTGGAAACCGAGGTATTTGTCAAAATCATTATGGGTGCCACTTCGATTGATGAGTTCGACAAGTTCGTAGAGAATTGGAATACGCTTGGGGGAGCCGATATGACCAAAGAAGTCAATGAGTGGTACGCATCTGTAAAATAAGTACCTAGGACCATGGAAAGGATGCTGCATTGATCAAGAGCATCCTTTCCCTTCCTCATTCTCATCTTAAGAAACGGGTGATTTATGATGCAAAAAAGAAGCTGGAAAAGGGAATTGCCTCTGCATGTTATGATTTTGCCGGGTTTTCTTTTTTTGCTGGTATTCAATTACCTTCCCATTGGCGGAATCATTATTGCGTTCCAAAAGTTTATACCGGCGAAAGGTTTGTTCGGCGATCAGGACTGGATTGGTCTGCGCAACTTCGAATATGTGATGAACCTGCCGAGCTTCGATAACATCATGTGGAATACGTTTTATATCGCGATGATGAAAGTGATTCTTGGACTGCTTGTGCCCATTGTGATTGCGATTCTTTTAAACGAGGTCCGGCATATGGCATTGAAGAGAGGAGTGCAGACCGCGATTTACTTGCCCCATTTTTTATCCTGGGTAGTATTGGGCGGAATCTTTATCGAAATTCTGTCACCGAATGACGGCTTGGTCAACCGGGCACTTCAATCGTTCGGGATTGAACCGATCTTTTTCCTTGGTGACAATCGTTGGTTCCCAAACACCATGATTTTGACGGACGTATGGAAAGAGTTTGGATACGGGACCATCATCTATCTGGCTGCGCTTACAAGCATCAATCCGAATCTGTACGAAGCGGCACAGATTGACGGAGCGAACCGCTGGAGGCAAACACTACACGTGACGCTGCCTGGGATGCAGATGGTTATCGTATTGCTTATGGTTCTTAATTTGGGGAATTTGCTGAATGCCGGATTTGACCAAATTTTTAACATGTACAGCCCGATGGTATATGAAAGCGGGGATATTCTCGATACCTTCGTGTACCGCATCGGTTTGCTGGATGCGCAATTCGGCGTTGCAACCGCAGTGGGATTATTTAAGTCCGTTATCGCACTTGTTCTCGTGTCCGTCTCCTATTACATCGCGTATAAAGTTGCGGACTACAGGATTTTCTAAGGAGGGACTGATATGCCTGTAAAAAAGAGGCTGGATTGGTTTGTTGTGTGCAATAGTATATTCTTGATCGCAGTCGGAATGCTGTGTCTGATTCCGATGATACACATCCTGGCCGTGTCATTAAGCTCCAGCGCTGTCGCTGCAACAGGAGCCGTAACCTTGTGGCCGAAGGAATTTACGTTGAAATCCTATGAATTTGTCGCACATCGTTCAGCCTTTTGGCAATCGATGCTCGTTTCCCTGGAGCGCATCGCATTGGGAGGGACGCTGAATCTCGTATTGATCGCTACAGTCGCATATCCGCTTTCGAAAGAAAAGGGAGAATTCCGGCTGCGCACCTTTTATTCATGGGCCTTTTTTATTACAATGATATTTGGGGCTGGATTAATTCCGACGTATATGGTTGTCAAACAGCTCGGGTTGATCGACACGATCTGGGCGCTGGTCTTCCCAACTGCGATTCCTGTATTCAGTGTCATTTTGCTGTTGAATTTTTTTCGAGCAGTGCCAAAGGAACTGAGTGAGGCCGCGTTTATCGATGGTGCCGGACATTGGCGAACGCTGTGGCAGATTTACGTTCCGGTATCCTTACCGGCTCTTGCGACCATTCTGCTATTTTCACTGGTCACGCACTGGAACAGCTGGTTCGATGGGTTAATCTATATGAACGATCCCAGCCATTACCCGATCCAGAGCTACATTCAGACGATCGTCGTTCAGCGCTCGTTAGCCACGATGACGCCGGAAGAGGCCAAGCTTATGGCGGACATTTCGGATAAGACGCTGCGTTCGGCCCAGATTTTCCTTGGAGCTCTGCCGATCATCTGTGTGTATCCGTTCCTGCAGCGTTTCTTTGTCAAAGGAATTGTACTCGGGAGCGTGAAGGGATAAACACGAAAGGCATTACCTCGTTTCCCGCAATAATAATCGTGAATAAGGGAGGGAGGACAGATCAAGAACAGCATTTTCACACGATTGATCGCGTCCTTCTTATTGGCGATCGTCCTAATTATTTTCTTGGGCATCTATATGTACAATTGGAGCCTGAACACCGTAAAAAATGAAATTATTAATTCTTCGACTGCACAGGTTTCGTTTTACCTTACAAGCCTGGAGGAGGAGATCGAACGCATTAAAATTTTGCAGCACGAAAGCTTGACTGATGAATACCTGGGCAAACTCGCGGTACGGTATTCCATCATGGACGAGTATGAAATCATGGAAAGCATGCGAAAGCTCCATCAGCGTCTCGTCACTATTCATAACAGCAGTTCCTACACCTCGAATGTAAGCGCACACATCTTGCCGATTCAAAAAACCATTTCCTCCACCACTACCGTAAGCCCGATCGATATGGACAAATTGGATCAGATTCGCGTTCCGGCGGGGGAAACTGGCGCGCAGCTGGTGCAATACAAGAATAATCTTTACATAACCACTCTTCATGCCGGTAATGCCGGCTTGCCTCAAAAGTATATGATCGAGATTGAACTGGATATGGCTGCGTTTCAAGAGGCGTTGGGCCAGTTTCATACCTACGACAACAGCGGATCCTTTTTAATTGATCTCACACACGATATCGTCATTAGCGGCAAAGGCAACGATGCAAATGTACGCTTACAAGATTTGGTGGGAAACTACCATGAACTTAAGAGCGGGAACGTCACATACAGCAACATAAACGGTCAGAAAATGTATGTGGTGTCTGTCAAATCGGATTATTTGAATATCCTCTTACTGCGTTATATTCCTCAAGAGCTCATCTTTGTGCCGCTGCGGGATTTTTATATCTGGCTGTGGGTATTCACCGGTGCAGGCGCATTGATTATGTTGTTTTACTCCATCTACACCTATAACTTAATTCACAAGCCCATGCGTAAGCTTGTCGGATCGTTCCGACACGTCGAGAGCGGAAATTTTAACGTCTCGATCCACGTAAACAGCAAAAACGAGTTCGGTTATCTTTATCAAGGCTTTAATTCGATGGTACAAAACGTATCTGCTTTAATAGAGCAGGTATACAAGCAGAAAATTCTAAACCAGAGAGCGGAGCTAAAGCAATTGCAATCGCAAATTAGTCCGCATTTTTTATATAACAGTTTGTTTTTGATTAACACGATGGCTAAACTAGGGGACGATAATTTAATCCCCTTTACTAAGCTGCTAGGTGATTATTTTCAGTTTATTACAAGAAATGCTTCGGATTTTTTGCCGCTGCGTGAGGAAATGGAGCACGCACGGACCTATAGCGAGATTCAGTTCATGCGATTTCCAAGCCGGTTGACGATCCAATTTGAAGATCTTCCGGATGAGGTTAAGGAAATACAGGTGCCTAGATTGATTCTTCAACCGATTCTTGAAAATGCATTCAAATATGCTGTGGAGCAAACCAAGGTCAAAGGCTTGATCACAATCCGCTTTCAGCAGGACGACCGCGCATTGCGTATTATCGTAGAGGACAACGGAACGGATCTGTCGGAGTCCAAATTATCCGCACTCCAAAAGCTCCTTTACGATACGTCCAATATCGAGACCTCAGGACTGATTAACATTCATCGCCGGATTCGGTTGATATATGGTGACGAACACGGCCTGATTTTGGAACGAAGCGCGATGGGCGGCTTGAAGGTGACGCTGCAACTTGACCCGAAAGCGAGTGTGTAAGAGATGTACAGACTGCTGATTGTCGATAACGAAGAGATCATAGTGAATCATCTTTATGAAATTTTTCGAGGATTTGATCATTTGGATCTCGATGTCTATAAAGCCTACGGTGGAGAAGAAGCCATCGAGTGGCTCAACCGCACAAGAATTGATATCGTGTTGACCGATATCGATATGCCCCATATCGACGGTCTGCAGCTCATGGAGGAGATTTATCGAAGCTGGCCTCAGTGCAGAGTTATTTTTTTAACAGGGCACAGTGAATTCAGATATGTATACAAAGCGATTCAGTATCAGGATGTCAGCTATATCTTAAAGACCGAAAATATCGACAAAGTGATTCAAGTGGTCGAAGAGACCGTATCAAAAATCCGCCAGGAAATCAAAACGGAAGATCTGATCCGGGAGGCCAAAGAGCAAATTAACATCGCGCTTAATTTGTTTCAAGAAGATTATCTTCTAGACATGTTAAAAGGTAATCGTGGGATACTGGCCAATCAAGCACAGTTTGAAGAAATGTCGATCCCGCTGAATGTTCAGTGGCCGGTTGCCCTGGTCGTGGGCAAGATAGATAAATTCTCTGACTCAACCGGTTATATGCAGAAGATGCAGCAAATCTATGCCGTACGTCAAATCATGCAGAGGTATTTAGCCACCCGTGTGAATTTTATGATTGTGCTCGATGACAGCCACAGATTTGTGATTTTTATTCAGCCTAAGGAGTCGTTGTCCGCTACCGGTACTGTGAATGAGGAAACGATCCAGCAGACGTTCAATAAAACAGTATCGTTTCTTAAAGGAATATTGGAGGTCATCCAGTCAGCATGCCAAGAAAATATCGGAATTCCGATCAGCTTTACGATCGGCAGCCAAGCGGATGGGTGGGAATCGGTTTCCAATAAGTATCACTCGCTCCACCACTTGCTCAATTACCGGATCGGACTCGAAAATACAGTTCTTCTTATCGATGATGTGGTTCATGATGAATCCGATGAGGCAGGCAATGTTCAGGGTTTGAAGGAAGAGGATCCCGAAGGAGCAAGGCTTGCGCGGGTACTTAAGTCCAACGATCTTTCGCTTATCGAGCAATATCTGGAGGCAGGACAAAGGAGCAAGTATTTTGAAGCTTTGGAGCTGCTTCTTGGTCCTATCAGAGACGTTCGCACGAAAAATAATGCCTTTGCCCAGGAAATTTATTACACCGTGTCCCTGTATTTGATGTCCTATATCAATCGATGGGCACTTAATGAGAAGATTGAAGCTCAGGTGGGTCAAAACAGACTGATGCGGATCGATTTTTTTGACAACTGGAGCGAAGCTTCCTTATTTTTGACGGAGTTATCGTCTGTGTTGTTCGACATGCAAAAAGTAGAACAGAAAAAACGAGCGGATCATATCATCGATTTTTTACAGGAATACATTCGCAATCATTTGGATGAAGACCTGTCGTTGGTACGATTGGCCGAACAAGTATATTTGAATCCGTCATATTTATCCCGCATCTACAAACAGGAAACCGGAAACAATTTGACGGAGTTTATTGACTTCACCCGTCTGATGCAGGCCAAGCGTTTACTTAAAAACGAGAATCTCCGAATCGGTGAAGTTGCCCGCCGTGTGGGCTACGAAACCGCATCCTCCTTTACTCGTTTCTTTAAAAAGGCTACCGGCTGTTCACCGCAGGAGTACAAGGAAAAACATATGATCCAAAAACCATAGCCGGCATGCCAGTCGGGGTGGGTAGAGCTGACTTTAGGAATATCCCAAATTAAGATGTGAAATTTTGAGATGATATTAGTGGGAATAGAAGTTAGCATACCCGACAACCAAGAGAAATTGCTATTTTGTCGAGGGACAAGATTAGGTCCCATTGAAAGTCGCTATTTTAGCGGCTTTTTTGTTTTATCGGTACAAGTTCTTGTCCCGAGCCGAGGACAAGAACTTGTACCCATTGCCTTAAAGGACAAGAACATAGTCCGGTTACCGATTAGATAAGCATCTAACTACGTACGTTACCATGCAATTTCATTAAGCTAACGGGCAGGAAAGTGCGTCGTCATGCCGAATACCTAGTTTTAAGTTGATTTACCTGTTAATTACTGGTGAATCAACACAAAGGTGCGATAGGCTGTGTTTATTAAAGTTTATGATTACCGATTCACTTTGACAAAATTGAGGAGTACTTGGATATTCAGGTTAACCAATGATCAAATAGATTCAGGACAAAAACCAGCATATTAAATAGGAGCGTTCATATGGGAGATAAACTGAACTGGGCCGGGAATTATCGCTATCGTTCGATGGAGTTGCTTGAGCCTAAAAGTCTAGAAGAAGTTAAAGACCTAGTAGTTAGCCGCACAAGCATACGCGTGCTTGGCTCGTGTCACTCTTTTAACGGGATTGCCGATACCGGGGGCAGCCATCTTTCGCTTCGAAAGATGAATCGGGTAATCGATCTCGACCGTGTACAGAGAACCGTAACCGTCGAGGGTGGTATTCGGTATGGCGATCTGTGCCGCTATCTAAATGATCATGGCTATGCGCTGCATAATTTAGCATCGCTGCCGCACATAAGCGTGGCTGGCGCCGTGGCAACAGCCACGCACGGCTCGGGCGATCTGAATGCAAGCCTGGCGTCTTCTGTACGTGCTATCGAGCTAATGAAATCGGACGGAGAAGTTACGGTGCTCACGCGCGGGACAGACCCCGAGTTCGATGGGGCGGTTGTCGGACTCGGCGGACTGGGAGTCGTCACAAAGCTTAAATTGGATTTAGTACCTTCGTTTCAGGTAAGTCAGACCGTATATGATCGTCTTCCTTTTTCTGCACTGGATCATGGCATAGACGAAATCTTATCTTCCGCATACAGTGTCAGCTTGTTTACGGACTGGGCAGAGCCCATATTCAATCAAGTGTGGGTAAAACGAAAGGTGGGAATAAACGGGGAAGATGAGACATCTCCCGATTTCTTCGGGGCTTTACCAGCTCCGGAAAAACGGCATATGGTACTTGGCCAATCTGTGGTGAACTGCAGCGAGCAGATGGGCGATCCTGGACCATGGTATGAACGGTTGCCTCATTTCCGCATGGAATTTACCCCCAGCGCGGGCAACGAACTGCAAAGTGAATATTTTGTTCCGAGGCGGCATGCGGTCGAGGCAATGCGTGCGCTAGGCAAACTGCGTGATAGAATTGCGCCTCTGCTCTTTATCTCCGAGATTCGAACAATTGCATCGGATACCTTCTGGATGAGCCCATGCTACCGGCAAGACAGTGTTGGGTTGCATTTTACATGGAAGCCGGATTGGGAGCGCGTGCGCCAATTACTTCCGCTTATAGAACGTGAACTCGAACCGTTTGCAGCACGCCCGCATTGGGCGAAGCTGTTTACGATGGAGTCGGAAATGATACAAGCTCGGTATGAGCGGTTAGCGGATTTCCGTCAGCTGCTACTTCGATACGATCCAATAGGGAAGTTTCGAAATACGTTTCTGGATCATTACATTATGCATTGATGTTAAGGATTAATCACCATTTTAGAAAAGTGATCTAATGGAATGAAACACAATGTTAATTTGTTGCATTCGTTAAGACCTCCACCACTTGCAATAAGGGTTGGAGGTTTTTGGTTAGCAACAGAATATATATTCCTATACGAATGAAACATTTTATCAATGACTAAGTTAAACCACATTGTTGATAACTTAGACAAAATAAAGCTATTAGCAGAAAAGTGATATGATCGTTCAATTAACTTGTCGGGGGACATGAACATAATCCCATTGAAAGTCGCTAATTTAGTGGCTTTTTTGTTTTATTGGCTCAAGCTCTTATCCCGATTGCCGAAAAGGACAAGAACATGTTCCGATTACCGATTAGATAAAAATCAACTACTTTTCTCTGCTCTAATTCATTAAGTTAACCGGCAGGTTAAGTTATTCATAAGCATTCTTGATCACCATAAAAAAACACCCTTGATCAATTATGTAATAAAAGTGAAAAAAACTGGGGGTTATATTATACTTTCTGAAGAAACAAGGGGGGATGTATGGAGAGTTCCAGGATCGTAGAAGTCACAATGATGACAACGAACCACTCAAGGTATATATGTTAAGGAGCGTGAATAATTGATGACCTATGAAGAAATCATGCAGGCATTGGCTGGAATGGGCAGTGAGCAGACGAAAAACACTTATATTCGCCATGGTGCGAAAGAGCCGTTCTTTGGCGTCAAAATCGGGGACATGAAGAAGCTCGTTAAGCATGTGAAAAAAGACCAAGCTCTCGCTTTGCAGCTGTATGAATCCGGCAACTACGATGCGATGTATCTAGCGGGACTTAGCGTCAATCCGAAGACGATTACCAAAGAACAATTGCAGCATTGGGTGGCGGGAGCCAATTGGCATTCGCCTGCCGAGTATACGGTAGCGAGAGTAGCGGCAGAAAGTCCTTTTGCGCATGACCTGGCGTTGGAGTGGATAGATTCGCTGGAGGAACTAATCGCTGTAAGCGGATGGAGCACATATGCCAATTATGTATCGATTGCGCCAGACGAAGTGCTCGACATGGAGGAGATACGCAGTTTTCTCACAAGAGTGCGCGACACCATCCACGGCGAGCGCAACTGGGTCCGATATGTAATGAATACTTTCCTTATTTCGGTCGGCGCATACGTTGAGGCGTTAACGCAGGAAGCGAAGGCAGTCGCAGAGTCGGTCGGCAAAGTGCATGTGGATGTCGGCAATACTGCATGCAAAGTGCCGCTTGCAACGGAATATATCGGCAAGATCGAGGCGATGGGCCGAATCGGCAGCAAGAAAAAGACCTGCATTTGTTAACCGTAATAGCGGAGGCGGATATGCGATCTAGGCTGTATAATTTCCTCAGGGCTGCCATAAAGCTCAAGGCAGGCAGCTAACGATCAGGGAAAGCTCGGAACAAGGAGTGTATTTGTCTTATCGCTTCCTACTATTGAATAGAGGGGATTGTTACAGGCATTAGACCCGGTTCGTTTTCCGGTAAGCGGAAGGACTGACTTTCATCAGCTTCGTGAACACGCGGCTGAGGTAGAACCCATTGTTGAAGCCGCAAGCTAATGCGATCTGCTCTAAATTCAGATGGGTATCGACGAGCAAGGACTTTGCTTGCTCCAGCCTAATATGGCTTAAATAGCGTGAAGGAGTCATCCCCACACTTCGGTTGAATCTGCGGGTGAGCTGAACGGGACTGATGCCCAGCTCGTCCGCAAGCACCAGTAAGCTCATGTCCTTATAGGCGTTCTGCTGGATATAGAGCCGTGCTTGTTCCATCAGAGGATCGGCAGGTTTTTTGTCTTCGCCAACCACACCGACCGCTATCGACTGCAAACAAAAGAGCCAAATATCGTTCAGCGCATGGTTTTGCCAATAGCTCCGCTGATCGATCTCCGCGGCAGCTTCGTCCTGCCTCTTGAAATATCTCAAATTATCGGCAAACCTCTCCTTATGCGCGACGGCGGGCTTGTAGGCAGAAGCCGCTAAACGATGGTGGACGTCCTGCACTGCCTCTTGCCCTTCAACCGCCTCTCCCGATATAAAGCCTAACGAAAATCCGATGAAATGAAAGGACGGCGCATGGATAACGTCGCGATGAAAATCGATGCCCGGCGGACAAACGATGACGTCGCCCATCTGCGCCGTACCTTCGCTATCGCCGATCCCATAACGGAAGCTGCCGCCCTCCACCGCAAATAGAACCCAATGTCCGTAGGTGTCCACGCTGTATTGAAATTGCTTCTTATGATTCCAAAAGACATGATGCATTAGACTAGGATATAGGATGGGGCTTCGATTTAACATCATCACGGCAATCCGCCTCCAGAATGAAATAAAGTATATGCCAATATGATAGCGCAGTGCATGTTAAATAACGACCCCCTCGATTAAGATGATAGTAATTCTAAGCATGGGGGGATTCGATTGAAGTTTGAATTAGTAAAATCCGACATTACCGTTATTGGCGGAGGCCTGGCCGGCGTATGCGCTGCCGTTGCAGCGGCACGTCTTGGCCAAACCGTGTCGCTCGTGAACAACAGACCCGTACTCGGAGGCAATTCTAGCAGCGAGGTACGGGTGTGGGTATGCGGTGCTACGGCGCATGGTACGCAGCGTTACGCGAGAGAAACCGGCATCATGGGAGAAATGTTCGTCGAGAATCAATTCCGGAACCCGGATGGAAATCCGTATTTATGGGATCTCGTCGTACTCGAGACGGTCCGAGCAGAGCCGAACATTGCCTTGTTTCTCAATACGGATGTGCACGAGGTCGAAGCGGAGGGCACGGAGGAGGAGCGCATCATGAAGTCGGTCACGGGCTGGATGATGGGCTCCGAGCGGAAAATCCGGTTTGAAAGCGATATGTACATAGATTGTACAGGAGATGGCCTTGCGGGTTTTTTGGCAGGCGCTAAATATCGGATCGGCCGCGAGGCCGCAGAGGAATACAACGAGGACTGGGCACCGGAGACGGCGGACGATATTACGCTTGGCAGCACGCTCCTGTTCTATACGAAGGAAGCCGATCGGCCGGTCAAGTACATTCCGCCGAGCTTTGCGAAGGACATTACGCAAACGGCGATCCCGATGAAGCGGGTCATTCGCAGCGGCGACTCAGGCTGCCACTATTGGTGGATCGAATGGGGCGGCGAGCTGGATACGGTGCATGATAATGAACGAATACGCGATGAGCTCTGGTCGGTCATTTACGGGGTATGGGATTATATCAAAAACTCCGGCAATTTCGATGCCGATCGCATGACGCTGGAATGGGTCGGGTCGCTCCCTGGCAAACGGGAGTATCGCCGATTCACAGGAGATTATATGTTGAACCAAAACGATATTATCGAGCAGGTGCCCTTCACCGATCGCATCGCCTTCGGAGGCTGGTCGATAGATCTTCATCCGCCGCAAGGCATGTATTCGACAGAGAGCGGTTCAAAGCATTTATTTTCGGACGGCATCTATCATATTCCATTTCGGTGTCTGTACTCCAGCAACGTCACCAATCTGATGTTCGCAGGCCGCGATATCAGCGCAACTCACGTCGCATTCGGTACGACGAGGGTAATGGCAACCTGTGCCGTCATCGGCGAAGCAGCCGGAAGCGGTGCAGCACTGTGCGTGCAGAAAGGGATATCGCCACGTGTGTTGCACCGTGACCATATGATCGACCTGCAGCAGACGATGCTCAGGCAGGATGCGTCGATTATCGGGATCGCGGCAGACGACCCTTACGATCTCGCCAAATCGGCCCGAATTACGGCATCCAGCTCAATGACCAAAGTGTCGCTGACGGACTCAACCTATACACACCCGTTGGACAAAGAACTGGGCATCCTGTTTCCCGTGAACCCCTCGCTTGAATCAGTGGCGCTGCTGATCGATGCGGCAAAGGCTGCTACTCTTGAAGTGGAGCTGTGGCATACGGAAAAAGGTGAAAATTACGTGCCCAAGCAGATGGTGGCTGAAGCATCAGTGTCAGTAGCCGAAGGTACCAGGCAGTGGGCTAAGCTGGACTTAGTTTGGCAGCCCAATGCACCCTGCAATGCATTCCTTATTATTAAAGCAAACGAAGCGATTCATCTTCACGGATCGGATTCTCCGATGACCGGCGTGCTGTGCTTTGAGAAAGGGCCAAAGCCGATCGTCTCGACTCTTTTAGAGGATCGTCAGCCGGATCAGCCGGTCGTACAGTGGAGCATGCGCCGTTGGAACCGTAAGCCGCTATGTCTGCAGGTTACGCCAAATACGGAAGCGTACGCTGCCGCAGCGGTGACGGACGGGTATATTCGGCCGTTCGCCGGTCCGCATTTATGGATGTCCGAGCCGATGTCTCCAGGCAAACCGGAATGGCTGCAGCTGGAGTGGGCTGAAGTGCAATCGATCGCCGAGATCCACGTCACCTTTAACGACGATGTTAATGAAGACTTAATAAATTTGCACCATCACCGCACCGCTTTCGAAGCGATTCCTGAGCTCGTCCGAGCTTATCGGATAGAAGAGCTCATCGGTGAAGAATGGGTCACACTGGCTGAAGAGAAGCACAACCATAAGCGCAAAAAAGTGCATAAGCTCAGCCGTTCCATCTCGTCGCATACGATTAGACTATGGATCGACGAAACGAACGGAGGACCACGCGCGGAGGTTGCCGAAATAAGAGTCTATGCTCTATAATGGAATAAATAAAATGACAGCGCTTTCATTTTGAGCTAAAGGAGAGGATATCATGGTCATAAAGCCGCTTGGCGTATTGATCGTCGAAGATGAAATTCCTCTGCGCCAAGAGCTTCGGATCTTTCCATGGGAGGCGTGCGGAGCCGAATGGATAGGGGAAGCGAGCAACGGGTCGGAAGCGATGCAGCTATGTGCTGAACGCACGCCAGATGTCGTGATAACGGATATTACGATGCCGGTTATGGACGGCATTGCTCTCATACGGGAACTCCGGAAGCGGCACCCGAACGTTCAGATCATATTGTTAACCTGTCACAGCGATTTTCATTACGTACAAGAAGCGCTCCGTCTTGGAGCGCTTGAGTATATCTTGAAGGTGTCATTGGAGGAAGAAGAGCTTAAACAGGCGATGGACAAAGCGAGAGCTGCGGTCGTCAAGGAGCGCATGGTGCACGAGCATGCGAGAAGGGAACAGAGGCAGCTGCAAGCCGCCTTATTCGATAAGCTGCTTCACGGGCAAGAGCCAGCCGGCTCTGATTGGCAATCGATGACGCTAAGCGTAGATCGTCCAATTCGACTGGTACGACTTCAGCTAGACATTCCTCCATTAGGCTATTTGCCTGTGAAGGACACGGTTCAACAGAGGCTGACCGAGGAGGAAAAAAGGGATCCAAACTGGCTGACTTGGCTGACGGTACGGGAGCGGGAATATTTTGTTCTGCTTGAAGGCAGAACTCCTACCGATGCTGTTCTTGAGTCACTCCGCACGTTCGTTCAACACTTGACGGAGCTATTGAATCGGAAAGAGACCAAGCAGGAGCGCTGCGCGACAGTATCTGCCCTATTTAGCCAGCCGCTCACATCGAAGGAAGAAATTGCATCGGCGCTCGCCTATTCGAACGAGTGGAAAGTTGCGCTGTTTTACGACCGATGTCCCGAGGAAAGCGCTGTGTACGCGCAGCATTCGTTGCCTCTAACGGATCTGACGGAAAAGAAAACGAAGGAATTAAATGAGATGCTGAGAAAAGCATCATTGTCTCCTGCGAGCTTAAAGGAATGCTTGCTTGGCGAGTTCAGGGATTGGTGCATCGCAGAGCGAGTGAAGCCAAGTCAACTGAAGGAACGGATACTCCATTGGCAGGTTGATTGGCACAGGCAGCAAGAGGGCGCTGAGTTAAGCGCAGCCCGAATGGGGATTTTAATGGACGCAGGAACGTTAGCTGAGATGATCGCCAATATTGTTCAGGATATGGAAGCTGCCGAGCTAGGGAAGTCGCGTTCGCGCTTTGAGATTCGTTTGGCCGTGCAATGGATCAAAGACCATCTCAAGGAGCCGATTTCGCTGCCCATTATCGCAGAGCAGGTAGGGCTGAGCCCACATTATATCAGCAAATTGTTTCGCGAGGAAACGGGGAGTACGGTCAATCAGTATTTAACCCGTCTTCGTATGGAGAAGGCGATTGAGCTTCTTAGGCATTCGAATAAGAAGGTATATGAGGTCGCGGAAGAGGTCGGCATTCCGAGCTACCGCTATTTTACCGTTACGTTTCGAAATTGGACCGGGGTATCGCCGACGGACTATAAACGGAATGGCTGATAGCACGGGAGCGTGAGAACGGGCGCGAAAGAAGGGGGATAATGACGAAACTGTTTCATTGGTATGCCAGCCTTGGTCTCGCTACCAAGCAGTTTATTTATTTGTTCATCGTGACGCTGCTGCTCGTTCAAGTGCTTGCATGGCGAAACCTCAACGAGGCTGAAAGTCTGCTTCAGAATCAAGTCATTCGCGATGCAGAGCTGCTCGTCAGCCGGACGAATCAATATATCGATGCAAGTTTGGACAATGTGGAAAATATGCTGCTGCTACTCTCGACCCGCGCCGATTTGCTGGAGGAAGGGAATGAGGTGGCAGCCGTCGAGACGCTTCGCAAGTTTGCGGGAATTAACAACTCCATCGCCAGAACTTTGTACATGATTCGAGCTGACGGCCAAGTATTTGCAAGCTCACAGGTCGTTTATGACATCATCGGCAATCCAAATCTGAATCAACTCTATGAGCTGGCGCTTATTAACTACGGGGCCATTAACGTGAGCGAACCTTATGATTCGCCAATGTCGGGGCGAACGCTAGCTTACGTACTGCCTATTGCGGATGCTGGCAAAAAGGTGAAGGGTGTCGTAGTCGCCGAACTTAATCTCGATTTGCTCACGGAGCGTATTGCGCCGATGATCTATCAATCTTATATACTGTTCACGAAGGAAGGCAGCGTCATTAATCGGCTGGATTCCCGCGATAAGCTGCTCCCCTTTCAAGCCGCCTCGTATCCGCCGAAGCTGGAGGAGAGCTTTCGCGGGCAGCTCGCCTTGCTCAAAGTCGGCGTAAGCGGCATAGAAGGGGATTCCTTGAATCCGCTCGTTGCCGTGAAGTCGACCAAAAACCGTCTAGGCTGGTCGCTTGCGGCGTTCATCGAAGAGGATTATTTCTATCAGGACCTTCAGAGGCTGAACAACAACTACCGGACCGCGAGT
>NZ_AEXS01000115.1:0-5462 GCF_000204455.1 Paenibacillus sp. HGF5
AATTACAAAATAAAGCGCGCTAACGATCATGACGTAATAAATCGCCACCATCCCGTAAGTGAGCAGGATATCTCTAAGCAGTGTAATCTCCTCCTACTCCTGCAACCGTGCCGATCCGTTTGTTCGTTTGAACGCCGAAATAACGATCGTACACCAGTTTTCTTTTATTAAATGCCACCATTTGCTCGACCTGCTCGTATTCGCCTTCGTTGGACATGATCCGTTCGATCCGGTACAGGGCCGTTTCCCTGGCTGGACCTTCTCCTGTGAGCGCGGCTTGGCACAAGGTCTCGAAGCCTTGTTCTCCCAACATGGCAAGACTCTCCGCGCTGTTGTTCCGCACATGCCAATTCTCGTCCTTCAGGGCTGAAGCCAGGAGCGGAATGCTGCCTGCGGCATGAAGCCGTCCGAGCGCTTTCGCCGCTGCCGCCCGCACTTCCCACTCATGATCATTCATGAGCGCCGCAATGGTGTCATCCTTCAGGGCCGGGTTCGAGCCAAGATACAGCTTGACGGCCTCGGCACGCACGTCCTTCTCCTCGGATCCGACCAATCGGTCGAGTGCCGGCACGACTGCCGGAATGGCCTGTCCCCACATGGCAACAAGCGAAACCTTGACTAGCCCGGGATCGGGATCGTCCAGTAGCTTGCGCATGAGGCTGGCCGAATCCAGCCGGGTCTCCAGCAAAATATCGGCAGCCATATGGTGAATGGCTTTATCGTAAGACAGCAGCTTGGACAACATTTCCCGAATCTGCTGGGACGAAACCGCGCTCTTGGCAATTGCCCGCGCAATGATGATGGTCATCGGACCGTATTTCGTCCGGTTCATCAGCTGCTGGAGCTGCGGAACGGCTTCTTCCGCCCGCATCCCGCCGAGGCGGTAGACCGCTTCAATACGGCGGTCTTTCCTCATGCTGGATAATGCCCGAATTTCCTGTTCCACAAACCCGGCGTCCCGGCACAAACGCAGGAGCTTCTCTCTGGCGTCGCCTTTGAATTGCTCGATCCACTCCATAAACTTGGCTTGAATGACCCGGCGTTCGGCCGACGTCAATTTGCCTGGCGGCAGCTCCAGCGTCGTATCATCATGCAGATGACTCTGCACATACACAAAGTAATCATGGTGTTTTTCCGTAAATCGTTCCGTTTCTCTTTGTATGGCATTATGCTTGATCTTCATTTGGAACAACAGGATAATGCCGGCTGCAATCAGGCCGAGGCATACATAGACAAAGACGTATGCCATTTCTAAATTTGAAAACATCTCCGATGGCTCCTCCTTTTATTTAGCATCTGGCTGCCGCCCCGTTTCAGGGAGACGCGTGAATATTTCCTGCATATCGTAATAGCTTTGCTTCAAGCGTTCGCTGTATTGGGTTGCTTCCCACAGCTCCCATGTATAAGGCTCGATGTCCGACAGATTAATGGACTGCTCCGATCCTGAAGCTGGTTTACCGGTGTTCTCGGATCTTTCCGTAATCCATGGAACCAGCCGGATACCGTCCGCCGTGGCCGTGCTGAACGTGCGCTTGTCTTGAAGCGGACTGTAGTCCAGCACCTGCAGCGAGCTCGGATCTCCGAATCCCAGCAGCATCCACGGAATCCTCATCTCGACGAAGCGGTCTTGATACTGCCATGCCGTAAGAGAGTTGAAATCCGGAGATTCCGGATCGCTGGTTCCCCGTTTCAGCGTTCCCACCGTTTCATCCACGAACGGATGGGAGAATCGGGTGTCCGGCGGATTCATCAGCAGGCTGATGGCCAGCTTCCAGGAATGGAACGAGCCGCCCGGTACGACGGGATCGTCCTTCGTTCCCTTGGCTTCCTCTCCCGGCAGCATCCAATAGCCTTCCTTGCCGTACAGCCGGCTGTGGAAATCGTAAGATGGCGCTATGGTTACCTGGGATTCGTCCTCTTGGCCTACCTGAATCAACGTTTCCAAAGCCCCGCCGGTGAGCGTTCGTCCCGCCAGCTCTTTCTTCGGTATATCGCCGCCAGGTATGGTGTCCGCTCCGATGAAGAGTTTGGAACGTTCGGGATCGAATGCCTCGTCCAGCTCCATGCCGATATACAGATAAGCCTCGTCATGCGTCAATTTCATGTTTTTTACGCCCGGAGCCGTACCGGACCAGGTTTTGACTTCCCCTTCAGGAACCTTATCCCAGTCGGTCAAATCCCCGTCGATCGTAATTTGCTCCGCTTTACCCGGCTGCATCGCCAGAACGCCGAACATCTTTTCGTTGGTCAGCACATTCAACCAGAATGCCCGGCGGTCTGCCGGTATTTCAAAAGGCATCGTATTCCATGTTTTCTTGAACCATTCGTCCTGCCACATGAACAAGATCGCTCCGGAATAGCCTTCGTCGTAAATATCCTGAGTCAGCGAGACATTCACTTGGCCTTGCTCCGCTTCGTCATGTCCCCCTTGGTCCTTTCCTCCAGGGCCGTGGTGGGAAATACCGATGGAGGAGGGCACGCCGTACTCGGTAACCATGATCGGCATATCCTCGAATTCTGCCTTCAATTTTCGCAAATAAGCTTTGTACGTGTTGTAGCCCCCGTCCCCGTCGGGGAGGGTCTGCAATGTTTTGTCCGTCCGGAAAAAATCCGGATAGTACGGGTACACGTGGTATGCCGCAAAATATCCCGCATCCCAGTTCACCGGTTCGACGTGCCTTGCATCGACGGACACCAGGTCTTCTTCAAACAGCGGTTCCCCCGGATGCTCAAGCACATCCGTCGTGACCCAATTGGTAAATGTCATCGGATGCTGCCACCCGTACTTCTGCTCTTCGGCAGCCGTGTAGTCCAATAAAGATGCCAGCCAATTCTCGAAGGGACTTGCGTCCTCCGTCCCCGAGAAATAGGACCCCTTATACTGAGGGACACCCTTATGTACCTTGTTGGTGTTATCAACCATGGCTGGGTCCCATTCCGTACCCACATGCCAGGCCATGAGGTACTTGCCCGCATTGACCTTATACTTGCCGCTCGACTGCCCATGTTTGGGCTCAACGTTGATATCCCCGTAAACTGCTGCGACAGCCTTCGAGATCTCCGCTTTAAACGTTTGGACGATTTCTTCGTCATACGCATCCCGACGCTCGATTAGCTGCTCCTCCGGCGACCAAATGCCCTGCATGAAGTACAGGGGATCATCGCCCTTATCCCGGTTGTATTTCACCAGCGCGGAATAAAAGACCGGATTATGCACCGTGTAGACCCTAATGACGTTTGCTCCCATTTCATCGATTTGTTTGAACCAGCGCAGATAATCTTCCTCGGAGGCCGGCAGCTCGCCGGGAAAATGCCCGGGTACGGTTGCGCCCAGGTTCACGCCCTTGGCAAAAACCTCTTTCCAAACCTCTACATCCTCATATACCAGAAAGGAGGTTCCCTCTGTTTTGAATTTCATTTTCACGCCGTCCGCATCCGCATACGTTTTTAATGACGGCCGTAGATATCCTAAGATTACAGCGGCACCGCAGAGAAGCACTATAGTGCAAAATGCTGCGACCACCCACCATTTTCGCCTGCTCATCGTCTTCGTTGCTCACCTGCCCTTTCTTTGACATGCTTGTTGCTGCACCGACATATGACGACTGAGCCATACTCGTCATTCTATAGCCGATGCGCTCCCGATACCATATTCCTTCTTTACCAACTTTTCCGATCTCGATAGTAGTCAAAAAGAAGTAAAACAAACTTCTTCCATAATTTTCCCCCGATAAATCAAATCGCTGCTCCTTCCTGCCTGTTCGTTGACAACTTCACAGCCTGATGCTAGTTGTGTGAAACCAACGTGCGTTTGCCCTGAACAAGGCTGGAACCGAACGACTTCATCCCATCCGTGAGATACAGCGAGATTTACGAATATTTTCAGAAAATTTTCGCGAATCGTAATGTTAAACGCAAAAAAATTGCTAAAGTTCCGGTCATTTTTACATCATTATCCATAGTTATGACAAATTTGATACCAAAGTCGTATAAAAAAACGGCTGAGAACCGCATTCTGTAAAGGTTTGGCAATATTAACCTTTTCTACAAAATGAGAATAGAGTCCTGTACCGGGATTGTGTAATATTCTATAGATTTGATAACCAGGATCAAGTGGTAAGTATCGCCTATTTTTCGGGATTTCGGTTTGGGCTTCCCCTCATTGCGTTATATAAATTAGTTTGGCTAATGTTCAAATCTGCGGTGCGACAACATGAATCAGACCCGGTCCATTGTCGGTCCGGGTCTGTTGTTGACGATATGAGATTGAAGAACTTGCCATGATTACCGTTTATTCATTAAAGAAAAAACTTCCTTCACCACCAAAAAGTCGGATATCTTCGTTCCTTTACCGCATTATTGACAAGCAGAGCCACCACCACGATCATGACCGATCCGACGAGCACAGGCGTGAACAGGAATGACCAGCCGCTGCCAGCCATAATAACGACCAAGGGGTCTGCGCCGGCCGGAGGATGGGTCGTCTTGGTCATTCCCATCAGGCTGATCGCGGCTCCCACCCCGATCGCCATGGCCCATATTCCGTCACCCAGGACCTCCAGCGTTACAAGTCCCGTAAGCGTGGAAATAAGATGCCCTCCGACCAGGTTTCTTGGTTGTGATAACGGCGCATCCCAGACTGCAAACGCCAGCACGCAGCTCGCCCCAAAAGGCGCCATGATCCATGGACTTCCTGCGAGCGCGGAGAGAAGGGCCAGTAAGCCGATCGAAACGGCACCCCCGATAAAGCCAACGGCGAGATTCATGGGACGAACGGTCAACGGACTTCTAGCCCCCCCTTTCATTTTCTGCAAATAAGAATCAGCTTGATCCTTCATAACAAATCCTCCATATTCATAATTAACTAGTTATTTAGTTATATATAAAATAACGATTTAAAACTATACATGTCAATACCTTTGTTGTACATTTACAGTTTGTTGTGTAAAGTTAAATTACTAGTTGACTAGGAAAGAAGGTCTCGATATGACGCACAAGCTCCTGCTTCGAGTCGACCCGCACGCTCCCATGAATGTCAGCACGCAAGTCAAGGAACAGTTAAAGTGGCTGATTGGTATTGGACAGATCGAACCATTCGATATGCTGCCCCCGGCGGGCGCGCTCGCGGACAACCTCGGGCTGAACCGCAACACCGTAAACCTGGTGTACAATCAGCTGAAGGACGAGGGGATCGTCTCCATGCATAAAGGCAAAGGAACGCAGGTTCTGAACAACCCTCAGGTAGAAGAGCTTCGAAATCGCAGAAAGCTGATGCATGAGCTCGCAGAGCGAACAACGGAGGAGCTAGGCTCCCTTCATATCCCGGCAAGCGAGTTCTTTGCCGCATCCCTTGCCTATACGCTGCTGCAGGAGCCTGTCCTGAACGCAGAGCGGCGAATTCTGTTCATCGAATGTAAAGGGCATGATTTTCCCTTCTATCAGAAAGCGATTGAGGAAATTAC
>NZ_AEXS01000114.1:0-8073 GCF_000204455.1 Paenibacillus sp. HGF5
TTCCGGCCCCATGTATAAAAACAAACCCCAGTTCTTCCTTCATCATTTTTTGTTGTTTAGTCATGCATATTCCCCTTCCATAATGTACCTTTGTTCCAAGGATTCAATGGAACCCTTGCTGCTTGAGAACATCATATCCTTTAAATAAGACAAATGTTGTCTTATTTAGAGAATAAGATAAAATAAATAATGAAGAATGGGGGGGTCATTTATGCAGAAATCGCAGCGCCTGATTCAATTAATGATGATGATCAATGCAAAAAAGTCGTTTACCGTAAGAGAGCTGGCCGACGAATTCGGACTCTCCGTCCGAACGATATCAAGAGATCTGGATGAGCTGAGCGGGCTCGGCGTCCCCATTTACTCTGTGCAAGGACGAGGCGGCGGCTACAGATTGCTGCAGGAACGTATGCTGCCACCGATCAGTTTCACGGAAAGCGAAGCGATTGCCATCTTTTTTGCCTGCCAATCCCTGAGCTACTTCAGTACGCTGCCCTTTGGTGAAGGAGCCGCCACGGCACTCCATAAGTTCTATCATTACCTGCCGGCAGATATTAAGGAGCAGATCGACCGTCTTAAGGATCGCGTCATGATTCACAGCCCGTTCCGTCCGATGTCGGCCGATATTTTACAAACGTTAATGCAAGCCGTCATGGTCCGGCAAGCGGTCACGATCTCCTATCGTTCTTCCGCCGGAAGCAGCCAGCGGCATATCCAGCCGATCGGGCTGTATGCAAGCTCGGGGTACTGGTATTGTCCCGCCTACTGCTTTACGCAAGAGGACATCAGGCAATTCAGGGTTGACCGGATGACGGCGGCCAGCCCCAATGAATCCTTATCGATCCGTGAAGATATCGCAAGCCAAACGCTGCAGGACATGCCCGGGATTGGGGATGTCGAGATGAAGTTTTTTGAGGTAGAATTAACTTCCAAAGGGGTTTGGCTGCTCGAGACGGATACACGACTCGGTTCCCATATCCATAGGAACACGGACGGCAGCGGGGTCGTTCGGCTTGAAATACCGGCAACCGACGTCAACTTTTATTCGGACTATGTATGGCGTCTCGGAGAGGAGGCTGTCATCACCTCCCCAGCCGAAGCAGTTCAATGGACCCGGGAGAAAATTGAATCCATGAGGCTAAGGTATACATAAGGACAACTCAATCCCAGTTGGGAGAAATGAAGGAGAGAATATGCATGACTTCACAAGTGGATCGCTTAATTGAGCGGATAACGGAAGAGCTTCGCGGGGTACCCGGCGTTACAGGAGTCGTTCTCGGGGGATCCAGGGCCAAAGGAACCGCCAGACCGGATTCCGATATCGATATCGGCATTTATTATGATGAAGCCCAAGGATTCAGGGTGGAGGACATCGCCAAAATCGCGAAGAAATTAGATGACGAGCATCGGGACGGGATTATCACTTCATTGGGCGAATGGGGAGCCTGGGTTAACGGAGGCGGCTGGTTAGTGATCGAGGGGTATCATGTGGATTTCTTATTCCGGGATGTGCACCGCGTGTCCGGCATCATCGACGACTGTTCAGGAGGTAAGGTGTCCGCGCATTACCAAACCGGACATCCGCATGCTTATCTGAATGTCATGTATATGGGGGAAATTGCGATCTGCCGTATATTGTGGGACTCGGATAACCGCATACAGACTCTGAAAGCCAAAACGGCTCCCTATCCGAAGCCACTGCAGGATGCGATGATCGGCTATTTCACTTTCGAGGCATCCTTCTCTTTGATGTTGGCGAGTAAAACGGCTTCCAGCGATGACGTCACGTATGTTACAGGTCACTGCTTCCGCTCCATTTCGTGCTTGAACCAGGTGCTCTTTGCCAAAAATGAAATGTACTGTATCAATGAGAAGCGTGCGGTGGCCATGATCGAGACCTTCTTCCGCAAGCCGGCGAATTACAAGGAACGCCTGGACCAAGTGATCACGCTGCTCTCATCGGATACAGAAAAAACAAAACAAGCCACTGCGCTGCTTCAGGACCTTATAGCCGAAACGGAGGCTTTGTAGCGCGCACGGCCCTCATTTCTTATTCATCCATTTGTAAGACACACGGTCTGCAAACCGCGGAAACAGCTGATACAGCCTTATGCCAAAGGAGGCCAGTCTCGGAAGATTCAGTTCTTCCTTGCGTTTATGAACCAGCTTTACAACCTGATCCGCAACATAATCCGCCTTCATCATGAACCAGCTTACATTCTTGACATACCCGCCGGTCGGATCGGCCAAGGAAAAGAACGGAGTATCAATCGGTCCGGGATTTACGGTCGATACGGTTATGCCCGTGTTCCGCAGCTCCTGCCGGAGTGAATTGCTGAACCCTAGCACGGCATGCTTGGTAGCCGAATAGGCGGTGGATTTGGCCGTTCCGATCTTCCCCGCCATGGATGCAATGTTGACGATTTGGCCGTCCCCTTGCTTCAGCATGCCCGGCAGCACCGCTTGCGTACAGCGTACAATGCCCATATAGTTGACGTCCATCATATCCTGAAACTCTTCCTGTGGCATGTCCATAATACTTTCAAACTTGCCGTATCCGGCGTTGTTAATCAGCACATCGATTCTGCCGTGTCGCTGAAATACGGCCTCCATGACAGACGACACCTGCTCAGAGTTCTGAACATCCATGGTTGCCAGCTCGTGGGGACCGGATAAACGCGCACCCACCTCCTGCAGACGATCGGCCGAACGGGCGCACAGAACAACGTAAGCTCCCTGAGCGGAGAGCTTCTCCGCGATCAAGGCACCGATTCCGCTGGATGCTCCCGTAACAACTACAACTTTATGATTCAGCATGATTTCATTATCCCTTTCCTCACCGGCGCAGCCCTCCATTCTAAAATATCCAGAGAGCAGCTTTACGCACGGACTTGGGTTCATTACTCCTATTTTATGAAATCATGACTTGAATATCCAGCTCTCCGATTCCTTCCATTCGAAGCGGAATACAAAGCGCCTTCTTCTGAATAAGACTGGAGGTGCTATCCGACTTCATTACCTTGGGAGGTGTGATATCCACGCTGACGCCCTGGTTCGATAAAATGGTGCTGGCATTGCCGCTGATCATGTTGCCGAGCTCTGAAATCGCGCTTTGCCCCATCTCATCCATTTCGGTAATGACATAGCCGCCCATCATCACCGATACCATCTGCAGCGCTACCTGCTCCTGAATTCCAAATACAATGTCACCGTTCATTTGGCCTGTCATGCCGATTTGGATCCAGATATGATTCTCCATATATCCGATCTCTTTGACCCCAAGATTCCCCGTGGAGGGTGAAACCTGTATGACTTGTTCGATAACGTGTCGTGCGGACTCTAAAAAAGGATTGATGACTTCCGCTTTCATTCCTCATTACGCCCCTTTCACTGGGTTGTTGGTCAGGGTCCCAAAGTCCCACCTATATATTTAAACATTATAATGGATACCTTGTAATAAATCATCACAAAATAGCGACAGCCCTCATTCCGACCACGGTCTTACCATGTCAGCTATCGCTTGAAACGCTTTAGTACGAAGATATTCCTTTCGCTTAAACGGGCCTTAGGTCTTACCTTTTTTCTATGTCTACTTTACTATTATCGGATGGTTTCCCCATCTTTTAATAATAATTAAAATGAAAATAAAAATGTTTTTCATCTTTTTCGGCCGAAAACCATCCGGTTTGCTCCCTTCGTTGCTCCACCGGGGAGAATAACCTATAATTTAAAACATACAGGTTGCACGCGATAGATGAGCGGAAGAATAAATCAAGAAGGAGGAAGGCTATGAACATCAGCCAATTGGAAACGCTTATTACCATCTCCAAAACGATGAGCTTTCGCAAAGCGGGAGAGCTTCTTAATCTGACACAACCGGCGGTATCCGCCCAGATCAAGAGCTTGGAGGAAGAATTTAAAACGGTGCTGGTGGACCGGAGCCAGCCCGTGACGTTAACGGACCGGGGCCAGGTCTTCGTGGACCATGCCGAGCAGATCCTCGGCATCGTGGATGAGCTGAAGCAGCGGCTGTCGGACCTTGATCAAACCCCCCAGGGTCATATCCAGCTGGGCACAACCACTTCCATAGCGATTCAGATCCTGCCGCGGGTACTTTCCTACTTCCAGGATCAATTCCCTCACATAAAAACAACCATTCAATCCATGGCCTCTTCCCAAATCTACCACAGCGTGGAGAACGGACTCATCGACATCGGGATCGGCTATCTGATCGAGCGCAATCCCAACTTAAGCACATCCGTTCTGTATTACGATACCTTTGAGCTGGTCGTATCACCCCAGCATCCGCTGGCCAAGCTTTCCACGGCCAACATGGATGTGCTGGCCGGAACCCCCCTTATTCTGCTAACGCGCGACACCGTCGGCCGCCGCTTCGCCGATGAAGTCATGAAGAAGCACGGCGTCGATCCTCAGGTGGTCATGGAACTGTCCAGCAGCGAAGAAATCAAGCGGATGGTCGAGATCAATCTGGGCGCAGCGATCATATCGAAGCAATCCGTCGCGACGGAGCTGCGCAACGGCACCCTGCAGATCGTTCCCCTAAGCGAGCTTGAAGTCAGCCACCCTGTCGGCGTAATCTATAAGAGCGGGCGTTATGTCAGCTCGGCCATGCGCCAATTCCTTAGCGACCTGAAGGGCATGCCCGAGACCCAATTCATCAGCAGTGAATAATGCGGGCCGCCCCTTAGAACCATAACCAATCAATCGACATGAAGGAGGTCAATATGAAATTCGATCTGCATACCCATCACTTTCGCTGCGGCCACGCCGACGGCAATATCCGGGATTACATCGAGGCTGCGATCGCGGCAGATTTAAAGGTCATCGGGATCTCCGACCATACGCCATACTTCGGAAGCCCGGAAGAGCAGCCCTTCCCGGCCATTTCCATGGCAAAAGCGGACTTTGCGGCATACGTGCAAGAGGTTCTGGACTTAAAACGGGAATATGAGGGGAAAATCAAGGTCCTGCTGGGCATCGAATCCGATTATTTCCCGAACCATGCCCAGATTTACCAGCAGGCGTTATCGGCCTATCCCTTTGACTACATCATCGGCTCCATCCATCACGTCAGGGATGTCAGCATCTTCAACAAGAACCGCTGGAAGAAGCTGACGCCTCAGCAGCAGGTTGCGGATAAAGAGGAATACTTCAATCTGATCCGCCAATCCGCCAGAAGCGGAATGTTCCAGATCATTGCCCATATGGATGCGATGAAGGGCAATTATCCGCTGTTCTCCGAGATCAAAGCCGATGAAGCGATCGAGGAAACGCTGAAAGTCATTGCGGAATCGGGCCTCGCCATCGAAATCAACACGTCCGGCAAAACCAAGCTGTGCGGCGGCTGGTATCCGTCGAACGCCATATTGGAAGTAGCACACCATCACGGCGTCGAGGTCACCTTCGGCTCCGATGCCCACAAACCGTCCCGGGTCGGAGATGAATTTGACGAAGTGGCCAAGGTGCTTAAGGAAATCGGATACACGGAATGGGTCTATTTCGAACAAAAACAGAAGGTGCCCGTACCTCTTTAACGGGGTACTCCTTCTGTTTTTTCATTTATATCGCTATGTTAGCGGCAAAATAGGCAAAAAAAGTGGACCCGTTACCGGGTCCGAAACATAATATATATTCTCAAAAGGGGGTCATGTGATAAGTTTAACCCGCGGCTGTTAGAGTTTGATAACAGGTATATTTCAATTGTGTAACAAATTCCAAGTGATCCTTTCATCTTGAACTTTTCAGATTACATATACCGCTTGCGCTTAAACCATGGACCGCAATGTAAGCACGGTAAGCTCCGGCTTGCATAGAAAACGAAAAGGCAGATGCGTCGTGCCGATTCCCCTGTTTACATAGAGCTGCATGCTTCGGGAACCTATAGTGTACAGGCCCTGCACGTAACGTTTGGCTCCAGGCGGCGTGATCACCTCGCCCATCCAAGGCAGGCGGATCTGTCCTCCGTGGCTGTGTCCGGATAGCTGAAGATGAAAGGGATAGGCTGCCGCAGTATCTGCATAATCCGGCTCGTGCATCAGCAGCAGCTTGAACATGCCTTCGGGCAGATCCCGAATGGCAGCTTCCGGATCCGGCGTTCCCCAGATGCCATCGTCCAAACCCGCAACGGCGAAGACGGCACCCTCCCGCCTCAGCTTCACGGCGTCGTTTCGCAGCACTTGAAACCCGGCCTCCTCCTCCAGAGCAATCAATTTCTGAATGTCCCCGTAATCATGGTTGCCTAATATAGAGAATAAGCCTAGCGGGGCTTTCAGCTGAGCGAGCGGTTGTATCGCAGCCCTCATATCTTCCGCATTGCCGTCCACCATATCTCCCGTAAAACAGATCATGTCCGGTTTTTCATGATGAATGGCTTGCACCACACGGGCCGCGTTGTCCGCCCCTGCATGAAAGCCCAGGTGTAAATCGCTAAACTGGACGATCTTCATGCCATCAAAAGCCTTGGGCAGCGAAGGAAACGTTAGCGTGTGTCTCGTAATATCCAATTGACGAGGCTCCCATAACGACGCATAAGCTCCGCCCGCAAGGCCAGCTCCGGCCAAGACGGAAACGCCGATCTTCAGAAATCGGCGGCGCGACATCCTCTTCTGTTTAAGATCTCGCTTCGCCTCCCCGCCGGCTGTACCCTGGGGCATCTCCGAAGATAGATTTCTCATAGGGGGACATCCTCCTATATAATAATGAAAGAATTCAAGTATTAACGCTCTTATGTTTATTCATATACATGAAATAACAAGAGAAAGGGGTTTATATATGACTGTTAACGATTCGATCGCAGCTATAGTTTCGGCACAGCGGCATTTTTTTCATAAAGACATTACCAAGGAAGTGGATTTCCGTCTCCAGCAGCTGACCAAGCTGCGCCAAATCCTGATTGCCAGAGAGAACGATATCATGGAGGCGCTGCGCAAGGACCTGAACAAGAGTGAACAGGAAGCCTTCACGACCGAGATCGGAATCGTCTACAAGGAGCTCTCCTTTATCATAAAGAATTTGAAGCGCTGGGCCAAGCCGCACCGCGTCAAAACCGCGCTGACGCATGTGGGCAGCAAGGGAATGGTCTACCCGGAGCCCTATGGGACGGTTCTGATTATCGCCCCCTGGAATTATCCTTGGCAGCTGGCCATCTCCCCGCTGATCGGTGCCTTGGCCGCCGGGAACACGGCCATTGTGAAGCCCTCCGAACTGACGCCTAACGTATCCGGACTCATTACGGCCATCATGAAGGAGACGTTTGAGCCGGAATACGTGGTTTCTGTAGAGGGAGGACCCGAGGTTAGCACGAGCCTGCTGGAGCAGCCTTTGGATTATGTCTTTTTTACCGGCAGCACCCACGTCGGCAAAATCGTCATGGAAGCCGCCGCCAAGCAGCTGACACCGGTAACGCTGGAGCTCGGGGGCAAGAGCCCTTGCATCGTCCACGAGGATGCGCCCCTTGCCCTGGCGGCTTCGCGTATCGCATTCGGCAAGTTTACGAATGCAGGCCAAACGTGCGTCGCTCCCGATTATGTGCTTGTGCACAGCAAGGTGAAAGAGAAGTTCATCGCGCACCTGAAAGACGCCATCACTTCATTCTACGGCGAGACCCCGCTAACCAATCCCGATTATGGGCGCATCGTTTCGGAGAAGCATTTTGACCGGCTTTCCAAGTTTCTGGACAACGGAACCCTGCGCCACGGCGGGGGCACGTCACGGGATAAGCTGCTCATCGAGCCCGCCGTGCTTGACGATATCACCTGGGATATGCCGATCATGGAGGAAGAAATCTTCGGTCCGCTGTGTCCGATCCTGACTTATGAGGATCTGCACGAGGCGGTCCAAGCGATTCAAGCCCGTCCCAAGCCGCTCGCGCTTTACCTGTTTACCGAGAATGAAGATGTGCAGGATTACGTGCTCTCCTCGGTTTCTTTTGGCGGGGGATGCGTCAACGACACGCTGATGCACCTGGCAACCCCCTTCCTTCCGTTCGGAGGCGTCGGCGAGAGCGGGATCGGCTCGTATCACGGGGAATACAGCTTTCACACGTTCTCCCAT